>CANFIL010000115.1 GCA_947447095.1 Actinomycetota bacterium
ACCAGTGAGTTTCGGCAATCCCAAACTTGTAGCCAGGTTGCCAGATGGTGCCATGAGATTTGGTCCGAGTACCGCACCAATTGTCGATGCCCACACCACAAATGACAGATCTCGTGCTCGAGTGTCAGGTGTCGATAGATCTGCCGCAGCAAAACGGGATTGGTAGTTTGCTGCAGACGACGCGCCTATCAAAAAGGTGCCGATCAGCATGAGTGGCAGAATTTTCTGGGAACCGCCGATAATGGCACTAATTGTTCCAACCGTGGCGACGGCGTATCCCGTAGCGAGTGCAAGGCGCCGACCACCGCGACGAGTCAGGCTTGCTAGGGGAAGTGCCATAGCTGCGGCGCCGAGAACACTAAAAGTTTGCGCAAGGCCGGCAAGCGCCTCAGACTTGGAAATTGATGCGACAAGTAATCCGCCTGCAGCGATTGTTGAACCGACTCCCACTCCCGTGAGGCTTTGAGTCATTGCCAGAGTACCGAGAGTTCGTCGCTGAATATCAGGTTCAATAATTGAGTCGGTCACATTTCTACTCTAGAGTGACCAGAGTGAAACAACAGGACACCGCACCGCGATACGCCGAAGCTACGGCGAGCATGTACCCAGTCATCAGCGCCGTATTTGTGGCGCTACTCGTTATCTCGAATGTTGGTGCAACGAAACTTTTTGTCACGGGACCACTCATTCTTGATGGTGGCGCATTCTTGTTCCCGTTGGTGTACATCACTGGTGACGTACTCAGTGAAGTGTATGGATTTAAAGCAGCTCGCCGAACAATCTTGGTTGGTTTTGCAATGGCAATTTTGTCAGCGCTGACGTTTTATGCAATCCAGTTATCGCCAGCAGCGCCAGGTTGGGAAAACCAAGCGGCTTTCGAAGCGATTCTTGGTTTCGTACCACGCATTGTCTTGGCGTCAGTATCAGGTTTTCTTGTAGGCCAGTTGCTCAACTCATATGTACTGGTCAAGATCAAGCAGCGAACTTCTGAAAGTTCACTGTGGTTTCGATTGATTGGATCCACCGTGGTGGGGGAGTTCGCTGACACACTTGCCTTCTGCACGATTGCCTTCTACGGCATTCTGACCGGGAAAGACTTCCTGAATTACATCGTTGTTGGATACGTCTACAAGTGCCTACTTGAAGTTGTTCTTTTGCCTGTCACGTACCGCGTCATTGCTTACATCAAGAAGAACGAACCGACGTATCAGGCTGCGCTCGAAAGCATCTAAAGAGTACGTCCACGGAATCGACCTAAGAACTCAACCTTAAAGTCGTAATACGTTCCTGCGTCCATGTGTTCTCGGATTTTGCGAACGAGATTAACCACGTAGTGCTCATTGTGAATTGTCACCAAAGTATTGGCTAAGAGTTCTTTGGCTCGTACCAAGTGGTGAATGTATGCCTGGGTGTAGTGAGTACAGGTGTAGCAATCACAATCCTCAACCAGCGGGACAAACGAGCGCTTGTATTTCGCATTGAGAATATTAAAGCGCCCGTCACTTGTATAAACCGCTCCGTTACGACCTGCCCGAGACGCTGCGACACAGTCGAATGTGTCTGCGCCACTTTCAACACCAGGGAAGAAATCTTCAGGCTCGCCAATGCCAAGCAAATGTCGTGGTCGATCCTGAGGAAGTTCTTCAGAGACCCAGCGCACGATGGTTGAAAGTGTGTTCTTGTCTAATGCGCCACCGATGCCGTAACCATCAAAATCCATTGCTCCAAGGTCACGAGCAGCTTTACGTCGCAGATCCTCGTACTGCGCGCCTTGGATGACGCCAAACAGGGCCTGATATGGCTTATGCGAGCGTTCCTCGGTCAATCGTTGATGTTCGCTTATGCAGCGCAGCGCCCACAAACGAGTGCGCTCCAGGGACATCTCTTGGTATTCACGGGTATTGAGCAAGGTTGTGCATTCGTCAAAGGCAAACATGATGTCCGCGCCAAGTTGATGCTGGACTTGCATGGAAAATTCAGGCGTGAAGCGGTGCTTACTTCCATCCAGATGCGACTTGAAAGTCACGCCGTCATCGTCAACATGAGCCAGACGCTGCTTGTGGTCGGCAATAACGTCATCGCGTTGGACCGTGTCGGTCTGCATGGCGAGAACTTTCTTGAAACCCACACCAAGGCTGAGCACTTGAAAACCGCCGCTGTCGGTGAATGTCGGCCCATCCCAGTTCATAAATTGCGCAACACCGCCGGCTTCATCGACGATGTCGGCGCCGGGCTGCAAATACAGATGGTAGGCGTTCGCCAGCAGAGCTTGAGCACCCAGATCCTTCATTGATTCAGGGAGTACAGACTTTACAGTTGCTTTCGTTCCTACCGGAATGAATGCTGGAGTTTGGATTTGTCCATGCGGCGTAGAAATAGTTCCGGTTCGCCCAATTGGGAGAGCACCTTTTTCAAGAGGTTCAAGCTGGGTGCCGACCTCAAAACCAAATTGACTCACAATTAATCTCGATCGGGAAGTGAATCAATGTGCGCTGCGATTTTTCCAGCAGCGCGTCCAAGAGCCGCGTATTCCTCGGTGCGCAGGACATCAACGAAGTGAGCACGGACACTTGCGACGTGTGCCGGGGCAGCAGCGACCAAAGTTTTCCAGCCCAGATTTGTCATGGCGCACAACTGGCCGCGACGATCGTCTGGGCATGCTTCGCGGGTGACTAAGCCCGCCTCTTCCATGCGGTTAATTTGGTGCGTCAATCGACTACGTGAAGAAAGTGTGATCGAAGCGAGATCGCTCATTCTGATTTTTCGATCAGGTGCATCCGATAGGCGGACCAAGATCTCGTAATCCGCGAGGGTCAAACCGCATGAGGATTGGAGTTCCCGATTCAGTTGGTCCGAAAGCAAAGTTGTGGCGGCAATCCATGCACGCCAATGCTTTTGCTGTTCGTCATTGAGCCACTTGGTCATGCTTCTAGTCTAAGTGATTACTTTAAGATTCAACTATTTCTAGCGTTCCCAAATTTTGATTCCGCCGAGAATGCCAGCGGTGTTTGATACAAGAGTTGCGTTTTCGGGTAGTTCGTACCCTTCGAGATGGCGCCCATTCCCACCACCAATGTAGATGTGGTCGAAAAAGAGAAAGTGGTTGTAGGCAGCGATGGCTTTATAAACTCGGCCAATCCAGCGCTCTTTTCCGACTTCACGTCGAGCAGCATTGCCTATTTGTTCTTCAAATGTCATGCCTTTACGAAATGGAGCATGGCCCAGCTCAAAGTGAGGAAGAAGCACGCCGTCAAAGAACAAAGCAGTACCGACGCCAGTACCAAGCGTCATGACAAATTCCAGTCCCTTGCCGGAAATGGCAGCGCATCCTTGTACATCAGCGTCATTCGCAACTCGAACTGGTTGCTCAAAATATTGGTTCAGTGCAGATTCAAGGTCGAATCCGTCCCATGCAAGGACGAGTGCAGGATCGACTTCACCTTCCAAAGTGCTCTTGCTGAAGGAAGGTATGTTGAAGACCCGACCGTCCCGAACTAATCCCGGGAAACCGACCGCAACTCGATGAAAGCCAGGCAGCTGCTGCGCCAATTGCGCAATGGTGTCCAAAATAACGGACGGTGGACAGGGGTAAATGTTTTCGATGCGAACGCGTTCACTTACCATCTCGCCGCGGATATCCAGAAGGGCGCCTTTGATGGCACTTCCACCCACGTCAATTGCGAGTGTTGTTGCATCAGCTGGAAATGCGGGCTTGTTCATGGCTGTCCTTGTTCTTACGGAAGTGTGAGAATCTGCGCACCATCAGGTGTGACTACTAGCGTATGTTCAAATTGTGCTGAACGCTTACGATCTTTGGTAACAACTGTCCAATCGTCGTTCCACATGTTCCACTGATGGGTTCCAAGATTCAACATTGGCTCAATCGTGAAAGTCATTCCGACTTCCATGATGGTGTCGAATTCGTCCGTATCGTAATGCGGAATGATCAGACCAGTGTGGAAAGCGGCGCCAATTCCATGGCCGGTGAAGTCGCGTACAACGCCGTAACCGTGTCTCTTAGCAAAAGACTCAATCACTCGACCGATGACGTTGATAGGGCGACCAGGTTGAACTGCTGCGATACCTCGCCGAAGCGCCTCTTCAGTTCGCTCCACAAGTAGGCGAGATTCCTCGTCAAC
>CANFIL010000116.1 GCA_947447095.1 Actinomycetota bacterium
CTCCAAGGTAGAGCAGATAGCCGAGCTTGGGGTTCTTACGGTGTTCCGCTTGATGCCTGGCCATCTGAGATCACTTTCTGATAAATCGCAATAGTTTCTTGTGCGATCCGATCCCAGCCAAATTCTTCAACGGCTCGTTGACGTCCCGCCTGACCCATTCTCTGTGCAAGCTCTGGATCAGCTACTACAAGACTAAGAGCCTTAGCGATGCCTGCCTCAAACGCGGTGGTGTCATGTTCGTCATAGTGCACCAAAGTGCCAGTAATGCCATCAACTACAACCTCTGGGATGCCGCCAACATCTGATGCCACCACAGGAACTTCGCAAGCCATGGCTTCAAGATTGACGATTCCCAGTGGTTCATAGATTGAGGGGCAGGCAAAAACTGTGGCATGAGAAAGAACCTGGACTAGCTCTGGGCGCGGCAATTGCTCCTTGAGCCAATGCACAGCAGTGCGCGTTGCAGAAAGTTTTTCGATCTGATCGGAAACTTCCTGCCCAAGCTCAGGTGTGTCGGGTGACGATGCGCACAAGACGAGCGCAATGTCGGATGGCAATTGTTCTGCAGCACGAAGTAAATGCATGATGCCTTTTTGACGAGTGATACGACCAACGAAAAGAACATACGGGCGATCGGGATCTATACCGTGCTTAACAAGTGCTGAAGTGTCGGTAACTCGCTCAATCGCCTTTGTGTCAATGCCGTTGTAAACAACGTGAACCTTTGCCGGATCAACGTCTGGGTAGCACTCAAGAATGTCGTTACGCATTCCGTTGCTCACTGCGATGATCGCATCGGCTGCAAGGTAGGCAGTACGTTCTGCCCACGACGAGATTCGGTAACCGCCGGCGAGTTGTTCAGCTTTCCAGGGGCGCCTCGGTTCTAGTGAATGGGCAGTGAGGACGTGCGGAATTCCATGCAACATCGACCCGATGTGTCCTGCCATGTTGGCGTACCACGTATGTGAATGAACAACCTGTGCTTGAGAAAAATCGCCCACCATGTCGAGATTGACACCTAATGTCTGAACTGCAGCATTCGCGCCGGCCAATTCAACAGGTGTTTCATAGGTGATCGCGCCGTCTTTTTCGGCGCCAAAAGCGTGAACATCTACCTCAATGAGCTTGCGCAATTCGGCAACCAAATGTTCCACATGAACACCAGCACCGCCATAAATGTCAGGTGGCCATTCTTTAGTAACAATTGAGATTTTCACAAGGTAAGCCTATGGCTTTTAGGTACTGTTAGAGAGTGGCTAGACGCAACAATGTCTTAAGTATCGTTCTCGCCGGTGGTGAGGGCAAAAGACTCATGCCACTTACAACTGATCGCGCAAAACCCGCAGTGCCATTTGGTGGGTCGTACCGGCTCGTTGACTTTGTACTTTCCAATCTCGTTAATGCTGGATTTCACCGTATTTGTGTGTTGACGCAGTACAAGTCACACTCTCTCGATCAACACATCACCACGACGTGGCAGATGGGCAACTTGCTTGGAAACTTCGTCACTCCAGTTCCTGCGCAACAGCGGCTCGGTCCTCGCTGGTACACCGGCTCAGCTGATGCCATCTACCAAAGCCTGAACCTCGTCAACGATGCAGATCCGGAATACATTTTAGTTTTTGGTGCCGATCACGTTTACCGTATGGATCCATCACAAATGCTTGAACAGCACATTGCTTCGGGCGCCGCAGTTACTGTGGCTGGAATTCGCGTACCCAAGAATGAAGCCGCGGGATTTGGAATTATCGAAACTGATTCATCGGGAAAGAAGATTTCTCGATTCCTCGAAAAGCCAAGTGAACCTCCAACCATTCCTGGTTCGCCCGACGAATGCTTTGCGTCAATGGGAAACTACATCTTTACCCGCGACGCACTTGTTGCGGCACTCAAGGAAGACGCCAAAGACCCTGCATCAATTCACGACATGGGAACGAACATCATTCCGATGTTGACTGAACGTGGCGATGCAGTTGTGTATGACTTCGCAGAAAATGAAGTTCCCGGAGCAACGGAACGCGACCGCGGCTATTGGCGTGATGTTGGATCTTTGGATTCATATCACGATGCACACATGGACCTTGTATCGGTTCATCCGATTTTCAACTTGTATAACGACGAGTGGCCGATCTTGACGACATTGCCACCGCTTGCACCTGCAAAATTTGTCCAAGGTGGAAATGCTCACGATTCAATCGTGGGAACCGGCTCAATCATTTCGGGCGCTCATGTTCGATCTTCAGTTGTTGCGCACGCAGTACGTGTTGATGATGGCGCATATGTGGATGGTTCAGTATTGATGCCAGGAGCTCGAGTGGGTCGCGGCGCAGTTGTCCGCCGCGCAATCATCGACAAGAACGTTATCGTTCCTGATGGAGCACAGATTGGTGTTGATCTGGATCAGGATCGCCAGCTGTACACGGTGAGCGAATCGGGAATTGTTGTTATTGGCAAAGGCCAAGTAATCGAAATCTAGTTTTTGAGCTAGTGAATGTGACGTTCAACAACGTGCACTATTGCCGGATTGCTGATGTCTCGGTGAAAAATAACCATTGATCCTGGCGTGAGTGCAGGATCAAAGTCTCTTGACTGCGGATTAGAAATCTGAAGTTGAGCTCGTAACGTATCCATCACAGTCGGCATGACTGGTCGGTGAGTGCACAATAAGACGGGTTCAACCGTGGCGGCAATTTGGCTGACGCGTTCTTGGGCCCGCAGCGGATCGATTAAATGCTGTTCCTCGCTCAGCGATTCTTCGAGGTTGATAGCGAGGCTTCGCGCACTTGCATATGGACCGACGGTATCTCGGCAGCGCCGCGAATCTGACGAATGAAGTTGGGCGACATTGAATGCTGCCATTGCGGGTACTAGACCGCTTGCCTGCATTCGACCAACTGCTGTCAATGGTCGACTGGCATCTACTTGGGCGAACACATCTTCGGTCACTGACCACTCGGCACGCTTAGTTGCTTGAGTGTGTCGCAAAATGATGAGAGCTGATGTTGAAGGTGCGGCAGCTGCAGCGTCAAGTACTTCGCGATCGTGAGGATAGGTCAGTAATTGCGTGGCTTGCTCGTAGGTCACCCAGCGAATTTCATCAACTTCATCGTTTGCTACGAAGTCGCCGTTGAGTCGTGTCGCAAGCCAATAGTGTGAAACCTTATCTCGGCCTCGGACAACGTACTCCAAAGATGGAAGTGGAACCCCGAGCGAAATCGCGAAACCAGTTTCCTCACGCACTTCACGAATGGCTGCGGCGATTAAGTGTTCGCCAGGATCAACTTTGCCTTTTGGGAAGGTCCAGTCACTCCGGTAACCGCGGTGAATGAGTAAGAATTCTCGTCCACTTGCGCCGTCGCGAATGATGACTGCGCCGGCGGCAACAATTGGGCTATCGGCCACGGATGCCTACTCGATTCAAAATACTGTCGAGCATGCGCGGCATTGCCACATCAGCTGCGGGCTTTGAAACTGGATGACTGCGAATTAAGAATTCTTGGTAATCCTCTAGAGGATCTCCGTCTTGATTAAGCTGCACTCGATTCCACGAACCATCTGCAGCGAGATGCCAAGCTGCAGTCGTAGGCGCAAAGGCAACGTCCATCGTTTCAGTAATCGCGGCACTATCACTGACCCCGAGTCGGACTAATGCTTCGACGCGTCGATCAAGGTTTCGATGCATCATGTCCGCTGAACCAATCCACACTTCGCGATTTGCACCCGCGCCAAATTCATATACGCGACTGTGCTCCAAGAAGCGTCCAAGAATGCTTCGCACTTCAATGTTTTCGCTCAAACCAAGAACCCCTGGACGTAGCGCACAAATTCCACGAATGAATAGTTGAACCTTCACTCCGGCCTGTGATGCGCGATAGAGCGAGTCGATTACTGCCTCATCGACGATGGCGTTGCTCTTCACGCGAATAAAGCCGCCTTCGCCGCTAAGTGCACGTTCGCGTTCGCGATCGATCTTGGCAACAAGTTCGGTTCGCATTTCTTTCGGAGCGACAATAAGTCGTTGGTAATCGCCTTGAACGGAGTATCCAGAAAGGTGATTAAACAAGCTTGCGACGTCTTCGCCAATTGCAGGATCTGTAGTCAGGAGACCGTA
>CANFIL010000117.1 GCA_947447095.1 Actinomycetota bacterium
GATTGCTGGACCAGCAGTGTCCTTGAATGGGTCACCGACGGTGTCGCCGATAACTGTTGCAGCGTGAGCTTCGGAGCCCTTGCCGCCGTAGTTACCGTCTTCGACGAACTTCTTTGCGTTATCCCATGCGCCACCTGAGTTCGACAGGAACACTGCCATCAGGGTGCCGGTTGCGATCGTGCCAGCAAGGAACGCGCCAAGCGAACCGATGCCTAGACCGAAGCCAACTGCGATTGGAGTCAGGACTGCAAGCAGACCTGGCGTAGCAAGTTCACGAAGTGAATCGCGAGTCACAATGTCTACGACCTTGCCGTACTCCGGAAGTTCGGTGCCAGCCATGATGCCTGGATGCTCACGGAACTGACGACGTACTTCGAAGATCACAGCACCAGCTGCGCGTGACACTGCGTTGATAGCAAGTCCGCTGAACATGAATACGACTGCGGCGCCGATAAGCAATCCAACGAGGTTCTTTGGATTAGCGACGTCGAGGATGCCTGAGTATTCAGCAGCCAAGTCTGCAACGAGCGAACCAGACGAAGTTACTGCGCCGGTGACTGCATCACGGAATGATCCGAACAGTGCAGTTGCAGCAAGAACTGCGGTCGCGATTGCGATGCCCTTGGTGATTGCCTTGGTTGTGTTACCAACTGCATCGAGGTTTGTAAGAACCTGAGCACCTTCACCATGAACATCGCCAGACATTTCTGCGATGCCTTGTGCATTGTCAGAAACTGGACCGAAAGTATCCATCGAAACGATGACACCAACAGTTGTCAGCAAACCAGTACCTGCAAGCGCAATTGCGAACAAGCCGAGCAGTACCGAGCCACCACCGAGTGCGTACGCAGCAAAAACTGCAGCGCCGATTAGAAGTGCTGAATACACAGCCGATTCCAAACCAAGCGAGATACCCGCGAGGATGACGGTTGCTGGACCAGTCAGTGATGATGCGGATACATCGTCAACTGGCTTGCGATTGGTTTCAGTGAAGTAACCGGTGAGCTGTTGAATTGCTGCAGCAAGCACAATACCTACGAGAACTGCGCCAATGGCAACAGTCTGTGGGTTAGCGCCAACGTCTGATCCCAACGTTGAGTTGGTTAGACCAGCTACTGTGTCAGGCAACATCTGGAACGAAGCAATCGCAACAAGTACCGCAGAGACAACTGCTGAGATAAAGAAGCCGCGATTAATCGCGCTCATACCCGAACGATCATTTGCACGAGGCGAAACTGCAAAGATGCCGATGACTGCAGTGATAACACCGATTGCAGGAACAACGAGTGGGAACACTAGACCGATGTCACCAAAGGCAGCCTTACCCAAAATCAAAGCAGCAACGAGTGTGACGGCATAAGACTCAAACAAGTCTGCAGCCATACCAGCACAGTCGCCTACGTTGTCACCAACGTTGTCGGCGATTGTGGCAGCGTTACGTGGATCATCTTCGGGAATACCTTGCTCAACTTTGCCAACAAGGTCAGCGCCGACGTCAGCAGCCTTCGTGAAGATACCGCCACCAACGCGCATGAACATAGCGAGCAATGCTGCGCCAAAGCCGAAGCCTTCAAGAACGTGTGGTGCTGCGTCCTTATAGATAAGTACAACAAGTGCTGCACCGAAGAGGCCAAGACCAACCGTAAACATGCCTGCCACACCACCGGTGCGGAACGCAATCTTCATAGCGGCTTGCTCACCATCAGTATTGGCAGCTGCAGCTACGCGAACGTTTCCGCGGACTGCCAGCCACATTCCCATGTAGCCGGTGATGGCTGAGAAAACTGCGCCAACAAGGAAGAAGATCGAGCGACCAATGCGCTCTGAGCTGTTATCTGCCGGCAAAAGGTAGAGCAGCACGAATGCAATCGCAGCAAAAACGCCTAGCGTTTTGAACTGACGATTGAGATACGCCGATGCACCTTCTTGGACAGCCGCAGCAATTTTCTTCATGTTCTCGGTGCCTTCGTCTGCTGCAAGTACCTGGCGAACCAGGACACCAGCAACACCAAGAGCAGCGAGCGCGATAGCCGCAACCACGATGATTGTTGTGTAATTTGAGCCGGCAACAGTTACTTCAGTAAGTGCCGGATGAACAAGTGAAAACATGTTTCTCCTCATTGAGACCCTTGGACGAGCCTATTGAAGAAACGGTCAGATTGAGGGGATTATCGGGACTTGAAAAGCCAACGAATTAGCGCGCACCAAGTGATTTAAACAGTTGATCTGCCTTTTTATGGTTCCACAGAACGCTTGACCCGGCCGCAGTCGTCGCATTCGGATCTGAAATTGGCACGGTCATGACCTTGCCGTGGCCCTTGGAAATGTTGCGCATTGCCATACCGAGCTTGGCAATGTCGCTCACGCCATCCGTCTGACCAACGATCACAGATGACGTTCCAGCGGCTGACAAATTCTTCATAGCGAATGGATTGAGCAACGTGGACGGCATGGCAACCTTGTGGAGCACAGCGGAAATGAATTGCTGCTGGCGCTGGATACGACCTAGGTCACCCTTGGGATCGGCGTAACGCATGCGCACATAGGCAAGGGTCTTCTTGCCATTCATATGTTGACAACCCTTCTTCACGTGAAGGTTTGATTTCTGGTCGTCGTAATTGTGCGGCACACAAATTGTCACACCATGAACTGCATCAGTAATTTCTTTGATGCCAGCGAAGCCGATTTCCATATAGTGATCGATGTGTAATCCTGTGTTGGCTTCAACCGTTGCCACGAGCAACGGTGCGCCACCAAATGAATATGCGGCATTAATTTTGTTGTGACGCTTACCAACTTTTGTGCCATCACTTGAGGTGTGCGCTGGAATCGTGACGTAAGAGTCACGCGGCAAACTCACAAGTGTGGGTTGGCCCTTAGCATCGATGTGCACGATCATGATCACATCGGCTCGTTGCGAACCACTATCCGGGCCAGTGTGTAACACCTTTTGCATATGCGTAGACAGTCCACGGCGGCTGTCCGATCCAAGGAGCAACCAATTAGTTCCATCCGTAACAGCGATTGGCTTCTTAGGAGTCGCGTTTGTTTTTTCCAGCGACTTTGATGTCCACACACCAAGTGCAATGTAGACAGCTATATAAGCAACAACAACGATTCGCAGCACCGCGAAGATTCGATGTAAAAGTTTTCCAGCCGGCGACTTACGAAACGTACTGGCTTCTTTCTTTACTTTTCGCTGAAATGGTTTTTCGCGTGGTGGCTTAACAATTACCTCGGGTTGAATTTCTTCAGCATCCAACTCGTGCTCCACATATGTATAAGCCGGAATTGGTGTCGGCGGGATATTGGCAACCGGCGATTCGACCACATGAGCTGCGGGTTCGACTGGCTGTGATTGTTCAATCGGCTGAAAGGCTTCAGGCAATGGAGTGACAGGCACAACGGCAACGGCAGGATCAAGATGTGCTGGCCGAGCGGGGGTTGCGGTGTTCTCGGGCGTTCCAACGAGCGTGCCGTCTGATCGGCGTCTATATATCGTTGAATCCACCGAGTAATTCTGACTCACTTACGCCCTTGCATCGGGCATGGACACGGAAAACCGCGTTTTTATCGGGAAAAAGGAAAGTTCAGACGCTACCGACGGGGGATGCGGCAACGTCTGAACTACTTCAAATTTAAGGAAAACCCCAGTTTTGTGGAAGCAAAATAGGGCATTTACGACAAATCTTGACTCAACCTTGACTTTTCTAGCGGGCTAGCCCAGCAAGGTAACCTTGTGGTCTTATGACGAACACATTCGCCTACCTTGGCCCGCGCGGAACTTTTGCCGAAGCGGCCATCAATCGCTTGCCCGCAGCCCAGGGTCAGACGTTGGTTCCGGCTGAATCTGTACCTGCAGCTTTGGCGATGGTCCGTAGTGGCGAAGTAGCAGGCGCATTAGTTCCGATCGAAAATTCAGTCGAAGGCGCAGTCCCCACAACACTTGATGGTCTCTCTCATGGCACAACACTCGAGATCGTTGCAGAGATCGCCATTCCTGTTGAATTCAGTTTGCTCGTTCGTCCCGGCACTCAGCTCTCTGACATCAAACGCATTGCTACGCACCCACATGCACATGCCCAGTGTCTTGAATGGCTA
>CANFIL010000118.1 GCA_947447095.1 Actinomycetota bacterium
AAACTGTTGAAGCATTTTGCCAGGCAGCTGCAGCAACACGATCAGTGAATCCACGACGAGTGGAATCCTTTGCTGTGTCATTGACCAGAGTTACGCCATCAACAGTGTTCGCCGACAGCGACCATGTTGAACCTGAAGGAGCAGTTGCTTCGTGCAATCCCTTGATGCGCTTGAGTGGAGTAAAACGCCACTCTTCTTCGCGACCCGTTGGCACTTCGAATGCATCGCTTGTAAGCGAGTACACCGAAGGTGCGTGGTCAGTCGCTGGGACTAACGAAATTTCATGTTCTTTAACGGCAGTCACGTTAGCCAACCGCGCCTTCCATTTGTAGTTCGATGAGGCGGTTGAGTTCGAGTGCGTATTCCATCGGAAGTTCACGTGCAATCGGCTCGACGAATCCACGCACGATCATCGCCATGGCTTCGTCTTCGTTCATTCCGCGAGACATCAAGTAGAACAGTTGATCTTCGGACACCTTTGATACAGATGCTTCGTGACCCAATGCGACATCGTCTTCACGAACGTCAACGTATGGATAAGTGTCGGAGCGCGAGATGTCATCAACCAGAAGAGCGTCACACTTCACAGTGCTCTTGGCGCCATGGCAACCTTCGAGAACCTGAATAAGGCCGCGGTAGGACGTACGACCGCCACCACGAGCCACTGACTTGCTGATAATTGACGATGACGTGTTTGGTGCAGCGTGCACCATCTTTGCGCCGGCATCCTGATGCTGACCTTCACCTGCAAAAGCGATTGACAAGGTTTCACCCTTGGCGTGTTCGCCCTGTAGCCAAATTGCTGGGTACTTCATGGTGACCTTTGAACCGATGTTGCCATCGACCCATTCCATCGTTGCGCCTTCGTAGGCAACAGCGCGCTTGGTGACCAAGTTGTACACATTGTTCGACCAGTTTTGAATCGTCGTGTAGCGGCAGCGTGCACCCTTCTTCACGATGATTTCAACAACTGCAGAGTGCAATGAGTCGCTTGAGTAAATCGGAGCTGTACAGCCCTCGACATAGTGAATGTAAGCACCTTCATCAACGATGATCAGCGTGCGTTCAAACTGACCCATGTTTTCGGTGTTGATGCGGAAGTATGCCTGCAATGGAATATCTACGTGCACACCCTTTGGTACGTAGATGAATGATCCACCTGACCACACAGAAGTGTTCAGTGCAGCAAACTTGTTATCACCAACTGGGATGACAGTGCCGAAGTACTCCTTGAAAAGTTCTTCGTGCTCACGTAGACCAGTATCGGTATCAACGAAGATCACACCTTGCTCTTCGAGATCCTCACGAATCTTGTGGTACACAACTTCGCTTTCGTACTGAGCGGCAACACCAGCAACAAGGCGCTGCTTTTCGGCCTCTGGGATACCCAAGCGGTCATAGGTGTTCTTGATGTCGTCTGGAAGATCTTCCCAGCTCGTTGCCTGCTTCTCAGTCGAGCGAACGAAGTACTTAATGTTGTCGAAATCGATACCAGTGAGGTCACTACCCCAGTTCGGCATTGGCTTCTTTCCGAAAAGGCCAAGGCCTTTCAGACGAAGATCCAACATCCACTGTGGCTCGTTCTTCTTAGCCGAGATGTCGCGAACGACTTCCTCGTTCAAGCCACGGCGAGCATTTGTGCCCGCTTCGCTTTCGTCGTGCCAACCGTACTCATAGTTTCCAATGGAGTCGATGGTTTCCTGTTGTGTTGTCATGCGGTATCCCTTCGGGTGTGTGGTACCAAGGTCGTGCAAACTGGACTGCCGCCGGCAATTGTTGCCAGGCGAGTTACGTGAACGCCGGTGAGTTCTGAAAATGCTTCAGTCTCGGCTTCACAAACATGTGGGAAAGCAATAGCTACATCACCCATCGGGCAATGGTTCTGACAAATCTGAGTTGAGCCGCCAAGACCAGGAGTCACGACCGCTGCAAAACCTTCAGAGTTCAAGGCATCGGCAAGCGCCAATGCGCGCTCTTCAACAGTTTCGTGCTGTGAAATGTTGGCGTGGCGGGCTTTGAAATCCGTTGCGAGCTGTTCCGCGAATGCATTTACTGTTTGCGAACCTGAAACGCTTGCCATGAATTTCACTGCTGCAACGGCGAGCGAATCTTCATGCGTGCCAAACTTTGATTTGCCGGCTGGCGTAAGGCTAAAGACGCGGGCTGGTCGGCCACGGCCACGTGGGCCAGCAAGTGCAGCAGGTCCATACGGTGCACGCTCTGTTGCTTCGACGAAGCCTTGTTCGATGAGTGCATCAAGTGTTTTGCGGATTGCCGTGCCCGTTAGGCCCAATTCTTCGGCAAGTACGACGGCGGTGGATGGCCCAAGGGTCAGCAACGTACGTGCCACAGTGGCTCCAGCTGATCCGGCGAATTTCACAACCTTATTGTTGCGTATTTCCTCGGTCTTCGCACATTCAGGGTTACCTCTAGGCTAGAAACGTGCTAAATCCATGGAAAACTCGCGTATTGCAGGCCAATCTGGTCGCCCAGACTCTGATCGTCTTTACTGGGGCCTTGGTGCGCGTGACCTCCAGCGGACTGGGATGCCCAACCTGGCCAGAGTGTGTGCCTGGCTCCATCACGCCAACGTCTAACCAGACTCAGCAGTGGCACAAATACATCGAATTTGGAAACCGTTTACTCACTTTCGTCTTGGTCGCGGTTGCGATCGCAACTATCGTTGCCATGCGCGGACAACGCAAGTCACTTCGTCGCCTTTCTTATGGATCAATGCTGGGAATTTTTGCGCAGGCAATTCTCGGTGGGATCTCAGTTCTCACACATCTCAACCCACTCGTTGTTGCAGCTCACTTCTTATTGAGCATTGGATTGATAACAGTTGCGCAGGTGTTGTTATGGCGCAGCAAAGAAACGACTGACGAACCTGCAACCCTTGCTGTCCATCCACTCATTGCACTCGGCGTGAGAGTCCACATGGTTCTGGCACTTGTAATTATCACCGTTGGAACCTTGGTTACTGGTAGCGGACCGCACGCAGGTGATAGTGCAGAGATCACTCGCCTACCATTCGACCCACGCATGATTTCTTGGTTCCACGCCGATCTTGTGGTGCTATTCATTGGCTTAACGATTGGTCTACACATCGCCCTGCGAGCAACAAACGCACCGCGACGTGCAGTTCGTGGTTCGACTGAAGTTCTGGGTGCAAGTGCACTCCAAGGACTCATTGGATATTCGCAATATTTCTTGGGCTTGCCTTGGGCGCTGGTTTCACTTCACGTACTTGGCGCTGCAATCCTGTGGATCACTTCACTGAACTTGCGAATGAGTATTTCAACTCGCCGTTAGTGAACGAATGGGTCGAGTCCAACAGCTAAGAACAGCAGCGCAAGATAGCTGATCGAGAAATGAAAAAGTTTCATGGGCTGGACGTCTTCGAGTTCTTTTCTCACTCGAGTACGCAATGCGTACGCTTCCCAAATAAAAGCTAGGCCGAGAACAATGCTGGCACCTGAATACAGCCATCCGGTGTGAGCAATAGGGATGAGCGTCCACGACGTGGCTACCATCACCCACGAATAAGCGATGATGTGACGTGTAACTGTCATCGGCTCTTCTTCTACAGGAAGCATCGGCACGCCTGCACGTGCGTAATCTTCCTTGTAGCGCAATGACAATGGCCAGTAATGCGGTGGCGTCCAGAAGAAAACAATCAGAAACAAGATGACTGGTTCCCAGCTCAACGAGTCACGAACTGCCGACCAGCCGATGAGGACTGGCATGCATCCCGCAACGCCACCCCACACGATGTTTTGACTTGTTCTGCGTTTGAGAAGCAACGTGTAACCAAATACGTAAAAGACAATCGCAAGTGCCGCGAGTTCTGCTGACAATGTGTTCACTGTTGCAAATAGCAACCCGACAGATAAAACCGAAAGTACGATGCCAAAAATAATGATGTTTCGGCCCGAAACTTGCCCCGTTGCAGATGGGCGATGCATTGTGCGGTGCATCAAGGCATCAATGTCTCGGTCGATGTAGCAATTCAATACATTTGCTCCACCGGCGGCCAAAGTGCCACCTGCAAGAGTCCAGCACACCGTCGAAAGGTCAGGGAATCCACCAG
>CANFIL010000119.1 GCA_947447095.1 Actinomycetota bacterium
ATTCGTCAAGACATCATGGGTCTTGGAGAAGCTGTTGCTGAATTGATGATTCAAAAACTCTCTGGTGAAGAAACATTCTCGCGAATTCTGCCAACTGAATTAATCGTCCGCGATTCGGCGTAATTCTCCGTTAGGGCAGCCTCTTCTCTTTAGACTGCAATGAGGAGGCCACCATGACTGATCAACAGATTCCTCGAATCCAAACGGGGGACATCACCGGCCAAGTAGACGCCACACAGGTTCCGCGCTACGCAGGTATTTCAACGTTTGCTCGATTGCCATTCATCGATGACGTGAGCAACGTCGATGTTGCACTTGTTGGTGTTCCTTTTGATACCGGCGTCAGCTACCGTCCTGGCGCACGTTTTGGTCCTTCGCATGTTCGCGAGTCATCGCGCCTGTTGCGGCCATACAACCCTGCGACTAAAGCGCATCCATTTGCATCGCAACAAGTCGTAGATGCAGGTGACATCGCAGCTAATCCGTTTGACATTGAAGAAGCACTCAAGATGATCGAGCGTGGGAGTCGTGCGTTGCACGAGCGTGCTGGCCGACTAATCACCATCGGTGGCGATCACACAATCGCACTACCGCTACTTCGTACGATGGCTGCCAAGCATGGGCCAATCAGTGTTGTGCACTTTGATGCACATCTAGATACCTGGGACTCGTATTTTGGCGCGGACTACACACACGGCACACCATTTCGTCGCGCATCTGAAGAAGGCTTGATTGACCGCGAAGGATCTATGCACGTCGGAATCCGCGGTCCGCTGTACTCAGCAAGTGACTTAGACCAAGACAAGAGCCTTGGATTTGAGATTTTCTCCACGACCGAGTTCGACAGCATCGGCCTACAAGGCGCTATCGAGAAGATCCACGCTCGAGTTCAGAATCGCCCGATGTACGTCTCGATCGATATCGACGTCTTAGATCCATCGCATGCCCCTGGCACTGGCACTCCAGAAGCTGGCGGTCTTACCAGTCGAGAATTGTTGGCGGTCATCCGCTCCTTTTGCGACATGAACATCGTTGGCGCAGATGTGGTTGAAGTCGCTCCGGCTTACGACTGGGGCCAAATCACTGGTGTTGCTGCTTCTCACGTGATTTACGATCTGCTCAGCGTCATGGCTCCGAAGGGCTAATTGGCCTGCCAGAACTGCCTATTTCACGGGGGAACCAAGGCGCCAGGCCTTAGCCGATTTCACGGCAAAGGCCTATATTCGGTACGCTATCGCAGGCGAACTATGCATTTCATGCACATGTTCAACGCCCCCTTGGCACAGTGGTAGCGCACTTCCTTGGTAAGGAAGAGGTCGTCAGTTCGATTCTGACAGGGGGCTCGAGAGACGTGAGAAATCACGGAACTTAAGCCGGGGTAGCTCAGCTTGGTAGAGCAAGCGGCTCATAATCGCTGTGTCGCCGGTTCAAGTCCGGCCCTCGGTACAGATAAGACAAATAGTTACACAGAACGTGTGACTATCAAACGAAAGGCAAGCACATGGCTCGCAACGACGTTCGCCCAAAGATCACTTTGGCATGCGAAGACTGCAAGGATCGCAACTACATCTCGCGTAAGAATCGTCGTAACGATCCAGATCGCCTCGAGATCAAGAAGCATTGCCCTAAGTGCAACAAGCACACCGTTCACAAAGAAACTCGCTAGTTTACTAGCGAGACGCTCTCGTGAGCATGAATCGCGAGATGATCGGGCACCAATACCCGGCATCTGATTCGTTACTTGTCACGCACGATGTCATTCGAGACTTTGCTCTCGCAATTGGCGATGACAACCCTATTTATGTAGACCAAACAGTCGCGCAGTCCTTCGGGCACGCGACTGTTTGTGCTCCTCCGACTTTCCCGATCGTTGTGACTATGGCTGCGATGGAAAAGTCATTCCACGATCCAGCCTTGAATATGGATTTCACTCGCGTGGTTCATAGTGATCAACGTTTTGAATATGTCCGCCCGATTGCTGTTGGCGACGAACTTGTGGTGACCACAGTTGTTGAAGACATTAAAGCGCTCGGTAACAACGACATTGCAACTTTTCGCACCGAGGTTTCTTCACTTGGCGAGCTTGTTGTGACCGGTTGGTCAAAGCTGGTTGTTCGAGGTGATGAGTAATGGCATCTCGCATCAAACTGTCGGAAGTTTCAGTTGGCGATGAACTCCCCGCATTGTCCATGACATTTACGCGTGAGGATCTCGTGGCTTATGCACATGCCTCAGGCGACATGAACCCCATTCACCGCGATGAAGAATTTGCTAAGTCCGTTGGTTTACCTGACGTTATTTCGCACGGCATGCTAACAATGGGTCGCGCCATCAAAGTTGTGACTGATTGGATTGGCGACCCAACAGCGGTTATCGATTACTCAGTTCGTATGACTCGCCCAGTCGTAGTTCCTTCGGGAGCTGGAGTAACTGTTGATTTCGGTGGCACAGTTGGTGCGATCAATGATGATGGAACCGCGCGCATTGATTTAACCGCGACTTTTGACGGCCAAACCGTTCTTGGCCAAGCACGCGCAACTGTTCGCCTGGCTTAGGTAGTTTTGTCGTATGACACGGCTCGCTGATTTCACGTCGCTGCACATTGGTGGTGTCCCACGTTCGTTTACGGTGGCACGGACCGAAGCGGAAATCATTGAGGCAGTTCGAGCCGCAGATACTGACGGTCGAGAAATTTTCATACTCGGGGGCGGCACTAACGTCATCATCTCGGACGATTTTGCTGGCGATGTTTTGTACGTAGCTTCAACGGGAATCGACAATGACCCATCGGCATGTGCTGGTGCATGGGTCACGGTTCAAGCTGGTCACTCGCTCGATGACTTAGTCGACACCGCGGTTACTCGTGGTTGGTCCGGCATCGAAGGACTTTCGGGAGTTCCGGGAACAGTTGGCGCGACGCCACTTCAAAACGTGGGTGCTTATGGTCAGCAAGTCAGCGACACCATTGCACAAGTACGGGCCTGGAATCGCGAAACAAATACGGTTGACACTCTGTTTGCGAATGACTGTGCATTTGGTTATCGCGATTCAATTCTCAAACGCCACCCGAATCGCTGGGTCGTGCTGTCTGTTGTCTTTCAGTTTCCGCTGGGAACGTTGTCTGCGCCGATTCAGTTCGACGAACTTTCGGCAAAGCTCGGCGTGAGTAAGGGAGCGCGTGTCCCAACGAGCGACGTACGTAGTGCAGTACTTGCTTTACGTTCAAGTAAGGGCATGGTCATCGATGAACGCGATCATGACTCGTGGAGCGTAGGCTCGTTCTTTTTGAATCCCCGTGTTGCCACAGCCCCGATCGGTGCACCTGCATGGGAGCTGCCTGATGGCCAGTTCAAAGTCAGCGCTGCATGGCTCATCGAGAACGCTGGATTTAACAAAGGCTTCGGGCTGAATGATCGCGCGACACTTTCAACCAAACACACGTTGGCTCTCACCAACCGCGGCACTGCAACGAGTGCTGACATTCTTGAACTAGCTCATCACATACGTGCTGGCGTGCTTTCAACGTATGGAATTGAACTCGAATTCGAGCCTCGGGTAGTTAGTTAACGCCAGCACGCCTGATAAGCCCAGGAGTCCTTTGCTGTGGCACAATAGAACTGCCGCACACAACGAAGCCTCGTGAATCGCGCGCAAGAAACCTGTATCCACCTTTCACGAGGAGCATCTTTCATGACGCTTTCACCAAATGACTACAAAGTCGCTGACCTCTCACTAGCTGAATTCGGTCGTAACGAAATTCGCCTAGCTGAGCACGAAATGCCAGGCCTGATGGCTATGCGCGCCGAATATGGCGAGAGCAAGCCACTCAAGGGTGCTCGCATCATGGGTTCACTGCACATGACCATTCAGACCGCTGTACTTATCGAGACACTCGTTGCTCTCGGTGCAGACGTGCGCTGGGTGTCATGCAACATCTTCTCGACCCAGGATCATGCTGCTGCTGCAGTTGTCGTTGGCCCTAACGGCACAGTCGATTCACCTACCGGAGTTCCTGTGTACGCATGGAAGGGCGAAACTCTCGAAGAGTACTGGTGGTGCACCGAGCAAGCTCTGTTGTGGCCAGG
>CANFIL010000120.1 GCA_947447095.1 Actinomycetota bacterium
ACGAAACGGCTGTAGTGGCCTTGGAAGGCTACGGTCACTACGCCTGTTGGTCCATTGCGGTGCTTAGCCAAAATAAAGTCAGCTTCGCCAGCACGCGCTGACTCTTTTTCATAGGCATCTTCACGATGAAGCAAGACGACCATGTCGGCATCTTGCTCAAGTGATCCAGATTCGCGAAGATCAGAAAGCATTGGACGCTTGTCTTGGCGCTGTTCAGCACCACGATTGAGCTGACTGATTGCGATGACGGGAATGTCGAGTTCTTTTGCAAGCAACTTGAGCGAGCGCGAGAATTCCGAAACTTCAACCTGGCGCGATTCAACCTTGCGACCGCTGGACATCAACTGCAAGTAATCGATGATAAGTAGTCGAAGATCGTGACGTTGTTTTAGTCGTCGAGCCTTCGCGCGAATTTCCATCATTGTCATGTTTGGTGAATCGTCAATGAACAACGGGGCGTCATTCACTTGGCCCATTTTGTTAGCCAGGCGAGACCAGTCCGCATCGCCTAGTGTTCCGGCGCGCATGTGGCCAAGTCCGACTTGTGCCTCTGCCGAAAGGAGTCTCATGACGATTTCGTTTCGACTCATTTCGAGCGAGAAAATCGCCGACGTTAAGCCGTGCTTAATGCTTGCGGCGCGCGCCAAATCTAAGCCAAGAGTTGATTTACCGATTGCCGGCCGAGCAGCAACGATGATGAGTTGCCCGCCATGCAAACCATTTGTAATTTCATCAAGTTGCGCAAAGCCGGTGGGAACACCAACCATGTCACCGCCGCGACCTTCGATTGCTTCGATTTCTTCCAGAGTGCCAGGCATGATTTCCGAAAGAGGTGCGTAGTCTTCTGACGTTCGACGCGATGTAACTTCGTACACTTCAGCTTGCGCACGATCGACAAGTGCATCAACTTCACTATCACCCGAGTAACCCATTTGAGCAATTCGCGTTCCAGCCTCAACAAGGCGGCGAAGAATTGCTCGCTCACTAACAATTCGTGCATAGTACGAAGCATTAGCTGCGGTTGGAACACTGGCAACAAGTGTGTGAATGTAGGCAGCGCCGCCAACGTTGTTGAGGACACCCTTTTTCGTCAAGTAGTTCGCAACAGTAATCGCATCGGCTGGCTCACCTTTGCCATAGATGTCGATGATGCCGCTATAAATTTGCGCGTGTGCCGGTTTATAAAAATCTGCTTCGCGCAAAGTTTCGACAACATCTGCAATCGCATCTTTGCTCAGCAACATAGCTCCGAGCACAGATTGCTCGGCAACAAGGTCTTGCGGTGGAGTCAGGGCTGGACCTGATTCAAAGTTCCGCTGGAACTCTGATTCGCTCATGAGGTCACCCTGTCTGTTTGATCTATGCGCGTCAGAAAGACGCGATTTCATGCTGTGAACTTCACTCTAAGTTGCTGCAGTGACAACCTCAACGCATCCTGTGGATAAAACCGTGGATAAAGTGTTGAAAACCGCGGAAACAGGCGGTATTTCCCTGGGGACAACCTGTGACTTTCTTTTGTCCCCTGCACAAAAATGCCGTTTTATCAGGCACAAAGTTGTTCACGGGCTGTGTGTAAAAGAAAGTTATGCCGGTGCGAGCTCTGGCTCGCGACCATCCTCGGCTGGCGTGAGATTGCGCTGCAAGCGCATCCCCGACAGTCCAGCTGCCAAACTTCCCAACGCAATGAGCGCAATCCATTCGATTTCTAAACCGTATCCAAGCATCACGCCGGAGATCACCGGTCCAATTGCGCTAGCCATGACCCATGCCAGCGCGCCAACTGCGTTGTATCGACCGCGCAAGTGTTCCGGTGCTATCGCGTTTTGCAATGCTGCACCAATCGGAGACCAAATAGTCTCGCCCGTGGCAAAGATGGCCGTGCTGATGCACGCCACCACAAAAGTTGCAACCTTGATTTGAACACCAACACCGAGAACTACCCACGACAGCGACCACAATATTCCAACCAGTCCAAGTAGTCGCGTGCGGCTTCGCCCTTCAAGACGCTTCAGGATGCTGATTTGAAGTAGTACAACGACACCAGTATTGACTGCCCACAATGGGCCAAGTTGCGAAACCGAAAGACCGCCATAGGTCGTCAGCAAGGCCGGCAAACCGGCATCCATTGATGCGTAACCACATGTCAACATCAAAATAGAAATCGCAGTCATTTTGATCAATCGACGATCGCGCAACACTTCGCGATAACTTCCATCGTCTTGTTGATCTTCATCATCTTGCACGGGTTTTTCGCCAACGCCCTTAAGGCTTGCAATAAACAAAAAGAAAACAAAGTACGACAAGCCATCAATGAGAAAAAGTCGAACGAATGATTGAGGGTCATCGATGCGGACAATGAACGAACTAATCATGCCGCCTAAACCCAATCCGAGATTGAGCATCATGAATTGAATTCCAAAGAACTTCTGGCGCGCATCTTCACTCACCATGCGAGACATCATTGTGGTTTGTGGTGGCCAAATTCCAGCATTTCCAAGTGCAACCACGGTGGCAACGGCATAGGCCTGTGGCACTGAATGAACAAAGCCCCACGATGCGGCGCCTACCGCTTCGATCACAATTGCAATCATCAAGATTCCGCGCGGACCGAAACGATCAACCAGTGTTCCGATGCCTGGTGAAGTAACAAGACCAACAATTGCCATCCACGATAAAACGATTGAGGCTGAGGCCATCGATAGTCCGCGCACCTGGTTGAGATAAACAATCAGGACCGGCAGCGTTAGGCCACCACCCAAAGAATTGAGCAAGGCACCAACAAGAAAGCGTCGTACTTGTGGTGTTGCTTCTACCAGAAATTGGGACATAGCTTCTTCTCGGATGGTTTAGGTATAAATCTAGTTTTCTTAGGCAAAGAAAAAGGAGGTAGTTTCGCTACCTCCAAATTGTCACCTCGGTGACTAAGTGGAGAATAGGGGACTCGAACCCCTAACCCCTGCCTTGCAAAGGCAGTGCTCTACCAATTGAGCTAATTCCCCGCGCGTAAACGCGATAGGACAAAACTACTCAGAAGTGGCCTGTGTCCACAAATCCTGTTCAGCTTTGTTTGCTTCGACCTGCTGGAAGATCACATAACCGGCTACGGCAAGGAGTGCTAACGAGAGCAACTTCTTCATGGATGTTTCCTTTCGATCGACGTGCGTGGGCCTAGATGGACTTGAACCATCGACCTCTTCCTTATCAGGGAAGCGCTCTAACCAAGCTGAGCTATAGGCCCGTATTTCGGCTTTCGCCAAAAGTACTTTGCTCCCATTTCTGGGCGCGAAATAAGAGATTACCCTACTTCGGGTTATCACCCAAAACGAGGGATTTCCTGACTACGAGCGATCGGTCAAAGTGACTTCAACGCCACCAGTAAATCCGACACTCAAGTTGTACAAGACAGCAAAAAGTGTTGAAAGTACGCTCAAAAGCACGATCTCCGCGGCTGAAACAACCATCGACAGGCCAACGAGGCGACCAAGGGACAGGAAGCTCACCCCAGACGAACTGCCGGAAACATCCTTGAAGATTCCAGTAATCGCTTCAAAAACGCCTGCGGCCGACAACATGAGCCACAACGCGATTGTTGCCACGATGGTGACACCGGCCAAGGTGACACCAAGCATGAAGGCGCCTTTGGCAACTGACCATGGGTCAATACGAGTTAAGTGCAAGCGAGCTTGGCGCACCGGAGCTGCGCTATCAGAGTTGTCATCAATTGTCATGATGCATCCTCGCCACTTTCACCAGTGTCTTGTGAATTCTCAGCCACTGGTGTTGTCTCGTCATCGCTAATGGTTTCATCCGAGGCCACTTCATCCTCAAGATTAAGTTCGTCAAGTTCAGCCATTGCTGCTGCTGAGGAACGAGCAACTGCAACAACTTGCTCGTCGTCCCCGACCTTCATGAATCCAACGCCCATGGTGTCGCGACCAGCCGCGCGAATTTCATCAACGCGGGTTCGAATCACAACACCATTGCTGGCAATTGCGAAGATTTCATCTTCTTCGGCACACACCAACGCACCAGCAAGGCCACCGCGCTTCTCGACTAGGCGCATGGCGCGTACACCC
>CANFIL010000121.1 GCA_947447095.1 Actinomycetota bacterium
AGTGAGATTCCAGTGTTGCCGCTTGTTGGTTCAAGAATTGTGCAGCCGGGCGTCAATGTGCCATCTCGTTCGGCTTGCTCAATCATGTTGAGTGCTGCGCGGTCCTTGATTGAACCAGTGGGATTGCGATCTTCAAGCTTTGCCCACAACCGAACATTTGGGGCAGGCGAGAGATTAGGAAGTCCAACAAGCGGTGTATTGCCGACGGACTCAAGGAGTGAGTCGTAACGCACGATCAGCCACCAGCAACGGCAGGCAGAATTGTGACGTTATCGCCGTCGGATAGCGCTGTTTCGAGGCTGCCGAGGAAACGCACGTCTTCATCATTGACGTATACGTTGACGAAACGGCGAAGCTGTGCGTCTTCGACCAAGCGATCAGCAAGACCAGGGAATTGAACATCGAGGTCAGAGACGACCTCGCCGAGGGTGGTACCGGTTGCCGAAACGGTCCGCGCATTGTTGGTGAAACTGCGCAAAATCGTTGGGATGCTCACCGTGATGCTCATGGGGATTCTCTCTCGCCTTTGGTTAGTTCAAAATTAAATTACTTGGTGTTCTTAAGATAACTTGCTTTTTGACCAATGGCATTTCTGTGTCTGGCTATTGCAAGAACTTTGCAATAAGACTACGAATTGTCGTTCTTCAGCCATGCTTTGGTCGGAGTGGAGTTGCTCATCATCAGGATAAGAACACTGATCGCGATCGAAATGATTCCGGCGGGCAGACGGAACAGTCCAAAAGCGATGTTGATCGCGGCAACGGCTTGGACCATTGGGTAAGCACTATTGGTTCGTCCAAGAACCATGCGCAACAGAATCAAGTAGAGCAATCCCAAAGTCAGGCTGAACAATCCATTAGTAAGTGCTACCCACTCTGGGAGCGGCTTGAGCGACGAAGTCGAGACCGTATCGGCAGGAACGTTAAAAAAGCCGAGCCATAACCCGAGAAGCAAATAGAAGGTAGCCCCAATGGCGAAAATAACAGCGATCGCAGTTGCGCCAATTGGCCTTGGCTCTATTGATTGCTTGCTCATGGAACTCACTTTGTAGGTGTGCCATGCACTTGCTTGGCTTGGACTAAGAATACCCTTAGTAGCTATGGACCAAAGAGCGATCGGCGTCATGGACTCAGGAGTCGGTGGACTCACCGTGGCACGCGCGATCCTGGACCAGCTGCCAAACGAGCCGATCATTTATGTTGGCGACACTGCCCATGGACCGTATGGACCGCGACCGATTGCAGAAGTTCGCGAACTCGCTCTTGACGTGCTCGACGAACTCGTTTCTCGAGACGTAAAGATGCTTGTCATTGCCTGTAACTCGGCAAGTGCTGCAATGTTGCGTGATGCTCGTGAACGATACGACATTCCCGTGGTGGAAGTCATTCAACCTGCGGTTCGTCGTGCTGTCGGTGCCACGCGTAACGGGCTAATTGGCGTTATTGGTACATCGGCCACAATTACGAGTGGGGCTTATGACGATGCATTTGCCGCGGCACCGCATATAGAAGTTACGTCGCAGGCATGCCCACGCTTTGTTGAATTCGTCGAGGCTGGAAAGACAAGTGGCACCGAACTCGTTGCTGCTGCTCACGAATATCTGGACCCGATGCTCGCCACTGGAATCGACACATTGGTACTTGGCTGTACGCATTACCCGCTCTTAACCGGCGTCATTTCGATGATTGCAGGGGATGATGTGACTTTGGTTTCCAGCGCGGAAGAAACTGCGAAGGATGTCTACCGAACACTGGTCGAAAATGATCTCATGCGCGATCCGAATTCCCCTTCGCCCGAACATAAGTTCTTGGCAACGGGCCAAACTTTTACTCAGTTAGCGCACCGATTCCTTGGCCCTGAAGTTAATGAAGTAACAGCGCTGTAGTGCGTTAGAGTCGCAGTGTGTCTACACGTACTGATGGTCGCGAGCTCGACCAACTTCGCAATGTGAAATTTACCCGCAACTGGCTGGACCATGCCGAAGGCAGTGTCCTAGTTGAATTCGGTGCTACACGCGTTTTATGCGCGGTCTCGTTCAGTGAGGGTGTTCCGCGCTGGAAAAAGGGAAGCGGTGAAGGCTGGTTAACTGCCGAATACTCGATGTTGCCACGTGCGACGCATACTCGCAGTGACCGCGAGAGCGTTAAAGGCAAAATCGGGGGCCGCACTCACGAGATCTCACGTCTGATCGGACGCTCATTGCGCTCAGTTTTGGACATGAAGTCACTTGGTGAAAACACCATCATGATCGACTGCGATGTTTTGCAAGCTGATGGTGGAACTCGCACAGCTGCAATTACAGGCGCATATGTCGCGGTTGCTGATGCGATTGAATGGGGACGTAGCCAAGGTTTGCTTGCCAAGGACGCGGTTGTGTTGCGCGATTCCATAGCGGCAGTCTCTGTAGGCATTGTGGATGGTAAGCCGACGCTTGATTTGCACTACGACGACGACGTCCGTGCGGAAACTGACATGAATGTTGTCATGACTGGCGGCGGTAAATTTGTTGAAGTGCAGGGAACTGCCGAACGCGATCCGTTCGACCGCGATCTACTCAATGCGCTCCTTGATCTGGCTGCCGATGGATGTAGCGAACTCACGCGAATGCAGCGTGAAGCTTTAGGTCAGTAATGCCAGACTCAATCGTGATTGCGACGCGAAATGCGCACAAACTCGAAGAGCTTGATCGCATTTTAAAAGCTGCTGGAATTGATGTTGAGTTGTTAAGCGTAGACAAATTTCCT
This sequence comes from Actinomycetota bacterium, assembly GCA_947447095.1. GTDB lineage: Bacteria > Actinomycetota > Actinomycetes > S36-B12 > UBA5976 > UBA5976. The sequence continues at coordinate 2,745 of CANFIL010000121.1, forward strand.
GGCGCTCCTGAAGTTGACGAGACCGAAGATTCGTTTGAAGGAAATGCATTGCTCAAGGCACGTGCCTTGGCACAGTTCACGGGTCTACCTGCAATCGCGGATGATTCAGGTTTGTGTGTTGATGCGTTAAATGGCAGCCCAGGCATCTTGTCAGCGCGTTGGTCAGGTGCTACCGAGAATGTCGACGCCACAAATCTCGCCTTAGTCCTTGAACAGACTGTTGATGTGCCAGATGACAAACGTGGCGCACAGTTCGTTTGTGCGGCCGCCTATGTACTTCCGGACGGCACTGAACATGTTGTGCGAGGAACTGTGGAGGGCCGACTCTTGCGTTCGCCACAGGGCACAAATGGTTTTGGATATGATCCGATCTTCGTGCCAGACGGCTTTTCGAAGACAACTGCCGAAATGTCACCTGCTGAAAAAGATGCAATTAGTCATCGCAGCAAGGCTTTAGCGGAACTCGTTACCCAAATTCAGTAATTGACGGGTCATTCTGCCCAATAATGAAGTGTGCAGAATGAAGCTACGAAGACCGGACCACGAGTTCTTTCAACAGGTCGCGTTGTATTTATCGTGATTGCCGCGGCAGCGCCGATGGCAGCCATGGTGGGCAATGTTCCCATTGCATTACTGCAAGGAAATGGCGCGGGACTTCCTGCCGCTTTCCTGATTGCCTCACTTGTGCTGATGTGCTTCTCGGTGGGCTATGCCCAGATGAGCCGACGTGTTGTGAACACTGGCGCTTTCTACACCTATGTGTCGCGAGCATTAGGCAAGGCACCTGGCGTTGGAGCTGCCTATGTCGCATTAGTCGCGTACACAACCATGGCGATTGGCCTACTTGGTGGCTTCAGCTATTTCATGCGCGAAGTTGTAGCTGGGCTTGGTATCAATGTGCCGTGGCCAGTATTCGCAGCGATTGGGCTTTTAATTGTTGGCGTCTTGGGCTACCGCTCGGCTGATCTTTCATCAAAGGTCCTAGGCGTATTGATGAGCCTCGAATTCTTGATCCTCTTGATTTTTGGTGGGCTTGTTGTGGGGGATAAAGGTGCCCAAGCATTCCCGCTTGCGTCGTTCACGCCGACACATGTCTTTTCGGGATCAATCGGCATCGCGCTAATGATTGCCTTCACAAGTTTCATTGGTTTTGAATCTGCGGCGCTGTATGGCGAAGAGACGAAGGATCCGGAACGAAGCATTCCTCGAGCCACATACATTGCCGTTTCCACGGTTGGTATTTTTTATGTCATCACTACGTGGTTCATCATTGGCGCAGTCGGTGTAGATAACGTTCAGCAACGTGCGCAGGCTGATGGCGGC
>CANFIL010000122.1 GCA_947447095.1 Actinomycetota bacterium
AAGGACATCCATTGCGTCGCGACTTCGCGTTGTCGCAACGTGCAGACAAACCATGGCCTGGCGCCGTAGAGCCTGATGCAAATGCTCGACGCCGACCTTCGTTGCCACCTGGCGTATTCGCGGAGTGGTCGTCATGACAAATCCACATGCAACTATTGCGTTACATCCTTCGTCATGTACTTCGTGCATGCTGTGTGTTCGGGAATGCCCGGACTGGTGCATTTCCATCGAGGCGCATTCCGAACCTGATCCTGATGCACCGCAGTACAGCAATGCCCGCAGACCTGCGATGAAGAATGTCTTAGATTCTTTTCAGATTGATTTCAGCCACTGCTTATGGTGTGGCATCTGCATCGAAGTGTGTCCATTCGATGCACTGTTTTGGTCTGAAAAAGATATGACCTCTGGAAAATCGCGCAGTGAAGTGATTTACGGAATTGATGAGCTGGCTGCGTCGCTGCCAAGTGCAAAGCGACTCGATGGAAGCCCGGCACCGCTTCGTGACGAGCCACCGAGCGGTCGTCGCAAAAAGTAACTAGCGGTAATTCGTGTATTGAACCGCAAAGTCCAAATCAGATTCGTTGAGCAGTCGCTGAACTTCTTGTAGATCGTCGCGACTCTTGCTGGTCACGCGAAGTTCTTCACCTTGGATCTGAGTCTTGACGTTCTTTGGACCTTCATCCCGAATGATCTTGCCGATCTTCTTTGCCTGTTCTTGGCTGATGCCGGCTTTGAAGTCGCCGTTGATTTTGTATTCCTTGCCAGAAATTCGTGGGTCGCCAGCCTTGAATGACTTGAGGCTAATGCCACGCTTCACAAGCTTTTCACGGAAAACTTCGAGGGCTGCCTTGGCGCGATCTTCGGTTGTTGAAGTGATCTCGACGCCGAGTTCGCCCTTCCACTCGATGACAGTGTCAGTGCCCTTGAAGTCAAAGCGGGTAGCAAGCTCTTTGGCAGCCTGCTGCAGTGCGTTGTCTGCTTCTTGGCGGTCAACTTTGCTCACAATGTCCATACTTGAATCGGCCATGGCTAAATCTCCTTGACTAAAGGGCTTGATTTCTTCACTTTACCGCGTGGGTTTTTCGGCGTTTGGCACAAGGTACTGTGACTCGGTATTCTTGCGGAGTTGCCTTTATTGGCGACATGGCAGATTGCCCGAGCGGCCAATGGGAGCGGACTGTAAATCCGTCGCGAAAGCTACAGTGGTTCGAACCCACTATCTGCCACCAGCAAGGGTCGGTTTCTTAGGGAATCGGCCCTTTTGGTTTTAGCAACAGTTACGATTGTGCTTATCCCCAAGGTTTCGAGGAATCGTGAATATTCACCATAAAGGCATAGTTAGAGCAATAGTTGTCAGCCTAGGTACAACCCTGTTAATTCCCGTTGTTGCCACCGGCAGCCAAGCGGTGAGCTTGAACGGGCTTAAGTTTTCAGTAGTCGGAACGGCCGCAACTTTTGATGGTTGTGATGGAGATTGCTCGAGTGATCTGAATATTCCTAGCAAAGTTCCTGGAACAACTATCCCAGTTACATCAATTGGCCATAATGCCCTTTACAACACTTCACTTCGAAGTGTAAGCCTGCCTACAACTCTGACAGCTATCGGCGAAAGTGCATTTCTAGAGACAACAATTCAGGATGCATTGATCCTTCCGTCAAGTTTAGAAACTATTGACAGCTCCGCTTTTGGTGGCGCGACGCTCAGCTCCATTCGATTTGGTGAAAATCTCACCGAAATTGGCGATGGAGCATTTCGAGAAGCCACCATTACTGAGCTTCCTTCGCTTCACATGAAGTCGGGAAGAATCAATACAGGTGCCTTTGTCGGACTTAGTTTTGACTCAGTAACTCTGGATGCCGGCGTTACCCAAGTTGGTGTCGGAGCATTTGGAAAATTGTTCATGCAATCATCTGTACCAACGATTAACAAATTGACGATTGCTGGCGGCGATATTCAAGCTGGTGCCTTTTCTGAAGTTGCCATTAATAGCATCAAGCTTGGGTCCAAGATCGGCGTTATACAAGCGGGCGCATTTGGTGGACCGACTTTCGATAGCCCGGTAAACCGCGGATCTTTGGTTATTGATTCGGGGTATATCGAGCAAGGTGCCTTCAGTAACTCGAACTTTACTTCGGTGACAATTTCAAAGGGCGTTGGCTTTGTTGGTTCGGGAGCATTTGGAGCAAGTGGATTTGGATCAGTTGCTTCCCTAGGAAATGTTTCCGTCGACGCTAAATTCATTGATCAAGGCGCGTTTTCTAATGCGAATATGACGAGCTTGAAGTTTGGAACGAATGTTTCGTTCGTCGGTTCAGGCGCTGTCGGTGGAAATGGTGGCGACTCCTATTCCGTTGGGACACTAGTCATTGATGGTGGTTATTTCTCGCAAGGTGCATTCTCAAAAATCACTGCAACCAGCACGACCATCTCTAAATCAACTAAAACACTTGGTTCTTCATTTTGTAATACCTGCGTACTTGGAAATCTAAGTATTAATTCAGCATCGGTTTCGAGTAATGCTTTTTACCATTCATCTGCAACTAGTTTGACGTTTGGAACCAATGTAAAACGCATCGACGCCGATGCTTTCAATGGTTTTGACTTTCCTCATAATTTGGCACTTGATGTACCCATAATCGCAGCTCGCGCATTTGCAAGTACGTCAATAACTGGCCTAACTCTTGGATCCCGGGTGAAGACAATTGGCGATGCCGCTTTCTCTAATTGCACAGATTTAGCCACCGTAGAAATCAAGTCAGGATCCATCGGAACATATGCATTCACTTCGTCAGGTGTAACTACATTGACGATTGGATCTGGCGTAACGTGGATTGGAGCAAGTTCATTTAGTCAAGATCCAATTACATCCCTTGACATAGCCAATGGTGTTACGGCAATCGGTTCTGGAGCATTCCAAGGAATCGCGTCTCTGACACGCGTTGAAGTCCCTAATTCTGTGGTTGCCATAGGCGAGTATGCGTTTGCAAATTCTGGCCTCGTAACATTCAAGGCGGGCACCGGGCTTAAATATCTCGATCGTGGAGTTTTCGGTAACTCGCAGTCACTATCGAATGTCAGCTTCTATGGAACAGTACCCACCTTGACCAGCGAATCAATTCCGTCTCAGACGCTGGAAGTTAAACACACTCCATCGACAGCTGCGGTCTGGGCGGCAAAGTTCCAGCAAAATTCAAATTGGGCTGTTGGTGGCGTCACACATACGAGCACAGTGGAACAACCTTCCTTTGCCACAGGTGCAGTCAATGTGACCGCAACCGCAAACTCTGTCAATGTCGTAGCGAATTTTGTGCCGACAGCCAAAGGTACGGTTCAGCTGAAAATTAAAAAGCTTGGTAAGTCAGTAACTTTGTGTACTGGATCGCGGGCATTCCGAACTCTGACGGGGCTTTCCGTCCAGTGCAGCTTGCCAGTGAAGTATCGGACCGAATTGAAAAAGAACGCACTTACGTTGGATCTAGCTCTGACATATTTGCCGGATCTTGGCGATAAGAAGACACTGACCAAACGAGTAACTGTCACGAAGCGTTAAATCTCTTCATCAACCAACAAGATTGCTTCGATTAAGACTAGAGCGCCATTAGCGGCCCACTCTTGAGTGATGTCTTCGTTTTCGGCGTGACTGATTCCGTCTACGCATGGAATAAAAATCATTGCCGAAGGCATGAGGTGTGCGACCTGACACGCATCGTGCCCAGCGCCTGAAATCATGCGTTGTGATGTCAAGCCAGCAGTTTGCGTAGCAGCCTCGACGGAATCCACGAGTTTGGCATCAAAATTGATTGTGGCCGAATTGAGTTCCTGGTTCACTGCAACAACAACATGTGTCTGTGCTTCAACATCTTTGAGCAGTGAATGAAGCTGTTCCGTCATCACATCGAGCGTGGCACCTTCGGGATGGCGAAACTCCACCATGAGTTCAACATGTCCGGGAACGACGTTTGGCGAGTTCGGCGTGACGTGTAGATGTCCGACAGTTGCGCGACCAATGTGTGGTTGATCCAGACCGATCTGTTGAACTCCGCTGACT
>CANFIL010000123.1 GCA_947447095.1 Actinomycetota bacterium
AAGGCTTTGCCGTTTCATGAGGTCGAGGCATTACTTGCCGCTGTAGGTGCGGATTCCGAAACAGATACAGGGGCGTTGATGCTTCGGGATCGAGCGCTCCTCGAGCTCCTCTACGGCACCGGTGCTCGTATCTCGGAATTGATGGATTTGGTCATCGACGACGTTGCAGCGCTCACCGACGATCAGCCGGTGCTCAAACTGCACGGAAAAGGCGACAAGGAAAGGCTCGTGCCCATCGGTCGGATGGCCATGAGCGCATTAGACGCCTACCTTGTTCGTGCGCGACCGCTATTGGCGGCTGGCGGAAAAGGCTCCCCGTATGTATTTCTCAACGCCCGTGGGGGAAAGCTCTCCCGACAGAGTGCATGGGCCATCCTGCAAGAAGTAGCCAAGAAGGCCGGATTAGAGGGCAAAGTCTCTCCACATACGCTGCGCCACTCGTTTGCCACGCATTTACTCGAAAATGGGGCAGATGTCCGAGTTGTCCAAGAATTGCTCGGCCACGCTTCGGTCACCACGACGCAGGTGTACACGATGGTTACCGTCGAACAATTGCGCGAGGTTTATGCCACAAGCCATCCGCGCGCCAAGCGTGTCTGATCCCGCTGTGGGCTTGCAAATAGGCGTATCCTAAAATTGGTCGTGTCTTCCCCAGCGACTTAGAGATGTCGCTCGCTGCGGCATTCGCTGGAAGGACAAAAGCAAATGGCAGTTGCAATGCCCCACGACCATCAGCCACAGGATCCAACAGTGACTTCGACACCATCAGAGCCAACAGCGGCATCAGTGACGCCTATCGTCGCGCCAGATGCCAATGTTCCAGTTGGTATCACTGGTCGTCCAATCCCAACTTTTCCTAAACCTGCACCTGTCGTAGGTACCGGTCCTGCATACGTCATCTCGATGTGTAACCAAAAGGGTGGTGTTGGCAAAACCACGACAACAATCAACCTTGGCGCTGCACTTGCCGAAGCTGGTCGCAAAGTACTCATGGTCGACATGGACCCGCAAGGTTCGTTGTCAATTGGTCTTGGAGTTCGCGGCGATGACCTCGTAGGTCATGCAACTGTTTACGACATGTTGATGGATGCATCAGCAGCACCTGCCTCAAAGGTCGTTATGACGACAACTGTTGCTGGCCTTGATCTGTTACCTGCCAACATTCACCTCAGCGCAGCTGAACTGCGCCTAGCTGGTGAAGTTGCTCGTGAGTACGCACTGGATCGCGCCCTGTCAACAGTGAAGGATAACTACGACTTCATCCTTATCGATTGCCAGCCTTCACTTGGACTGTTGACGGTCAACTCGTTAACGGCATCCGATGGCGTCATCATTCCGATGGAATGTGAATACTTTGCACTACGCGGCGTTGAAATGCTCAAAGAAACCATTTCAAAGGTTCAGGAGCGATTGAATAATCGCCTCACGATTGACGGCGTTCTTCCAACGATGGTGGATGCTCGCACTCTTCACACGCGCGAAACTGTTCAGGCCGTCTATGACCTCTTTGGCGAAGCCGTTTTCCATACCACCATTAGCCGTACTGTGAAGTTCCCTGAAACCACCAAGGCTGGAGTTTCCATTGTGGAGCAGGCGCCAAACTCATCAGGCGCAATCGCTTATCGCAACCTGGCATGGGAATTGGTAGAACGTCTTGATAAGAAGGGCTCGGTCACGAGCTAATGTCCGCCCCGGCACCTGCCGAGCCTTCCGTAGTGGTAGAGCCGGGGGAGACTACACATTCATTCCTGGTTCAACTCGAAGAGTTTTCTGGACCATTTGATGTACTACTCTCGCTGATCGCAAAGCATCGTCTCGATGTCACGGCGATGGCGCTGCACACGGTTACTGATGATTTCATTGCGTACATCAAAGATGCTGGCGATGATTGGTCCCTCGATGAAGCAACTGAGTTTCTCGTAATTGCAGCGACGCTGCTCGACCTCAAAGCCGCACGGCTTCTTCCTGGTGGCGAAGTTGAAGATGAAGAAGACATTGCCATTCTTGAAGCGCGCGATTTGCTCCTTGCGAGACTGCTGCAATACCGCGCTTTCAAGCAGATGGCGATTGATTTCAAACAGCGCCTAGAAACTGCAGGCCGAATGCATGCTCGTGCTGTCAGCCTGGAAGAACGCTTTATGCAGTTAATGCCTGAAGTTCAAATTGGGCTTGACCCGGATGCCTTCGCGAATCTAGCTTCGCGCGCATTAGAACCAAAGCTGCCTGAGGTAATTTCCATTGCGCACATTCACGCGGCTCGGGTTTCGGTGCGCGAACAAGCGGCCATCATTGTTGAGCGATTACGTCGCGTTGGTCATGCAACTTTCCGCTCTTTAACTCTCGATTGCGATACGACGCTGCTCGTCGTTGCTCGTTTCCTAGCATTGCTAGAAATCTATCGAGATGGTGTTGTGCTCTTTGACCAACCAGTTCCGCTTGGAGATCTTCACATTCGCTGGGTTGGCGAAGAGGGTGCGGCAATTGCTCGTGAAATTGATGAATTTGATACCACTGAAGTACAGGAGTTTCGCGATGAGTTCGCCGATGTCTTAACGGTTGGTGACGAATCGTCTACTGAACTTTCAGCCAGTGTGATCGAAGCAGAAATTTCCGATGACGAAGACGAAGAAGACGATGAGTTCAGCAGTTTTGACGCAGATGATGTTTGGGCGCGTATAGCAGCTGAACTTGAGCAAGAGATGACGACAGAATCCGAAGCGGATGACGTTGTAATGAGCAATGAAGAGGACCAAGTCAATGAGTGAAGAAAACTTTGAAGACGTAGCAGGTACCGAGGTCGCAGAAGTTATTGATGGCGAATCAGTGACCGAAGAGACTAAGGACGATGGTCTTGGTGCTCCAACACTTCATGCTGCTCTTGAAGCGCTGCTTCTGGTAACAGAAGAACCAATGACTACTTCGGCGCTTGCGACGCTTACTCGAACTCCTGAAGATGAAGTTGTCACTGCGCTGCACGATCTTTCCCAAGAATATGCTGCTTCTGGTCGTGGCTTTGATCTTCGTGAGCGTGGTGGAGGTTGGCGCTTTTGGACGCGCGACAATTGCGCGCCTGTTGTTGAACGATTTGTTCTCGAAGGTCAACATGCACGACTGAGCCAGGCTGCGCTTGAGACCTTGGCTGTAGTGGCCTACCGCCAACCAGTAACGCGTGCTCGTATTTCTGCGATTCGTGGAGTTAATGTTGACGGTGTTGTTCGTACCTTGGTCACACGCGGATTGATTGAAGAAACGGGACACGATCACGAAACTGGTGCGCTGTTGCTTCGGACAACAACATATTTCTTAGAACGTCTTGGTTTAAAGTCGCTTGATGAACTTCCACCTATTGCGCAGCATTTGCCGATGCCAGACGATGTTGAAGAAGTACTCGATCTTACGACTGCTTAATGTCAATGTCTGAAATTCGACTTCAAAAAGTTTTGGCCGCAGCTGGCCTTGGATCTCGGCGAAAATGCGAAGAGTTCATCAGCTCTGGGCGAGTTTCCATTGATGGTGAAATCGTCGATGAACTTGGCGCTCGTGTTGATCCTGACGTCAGTGAAATTCGTGTCGATGGTGTTCTCATCGCGCAAGCGAGTGGGAAGAAAGTTGTGGCACTGAACAAGCCGCGCGGAGTTGTCACAACCATGTCCGATCCTCAAGGACGTGAATGTGTAGGCGATTTTGTTTCAGATTACGAAGAGCGACTTTTTCATGTGGGTCGCCTAGATACTGACACTGAAGGATTGTTATTCATGACTAACGATGGCGAGTTAGCCAATCGGTTAGGCCATCCGTCATATGGAATCGAGAAAACATATGTTGCTCGCGTCAAAGGGCGCGTTTCGAAAGACACAATGCGACTCATTTCCGCCGGAGTTGTAATTGATGATCGTGAAGTTGATGTTCGCAGTCCCAAAGTGGTCGATACATCAAATGAATATTCGGTTGTCGAAGTAACAATTCATGAAGGCAGAAATCGAATTGTTCGTAGGCTCTTCGAAGAAGTGGGCCATCCAGTCATTGACTT
>CANFIL010000124.1 GCA_947447095.1 Actinomycetota bacterium
AATACCTCGTCGAGAACTGCTTCAGCACGAACCTCGTCAGTACGCTCGGCAAGTGCAATCTCGCTGATCAACTGAACGCGAGCGCGGTGAAGCATGCTCTTTTCTCCGGTTGACAATGGCTTCTTTTGGGAACGGCGCCAAAGATCGCGAACAACTTCAGCGACCTTGATGACATCACCAGATGAGAGCTTTTCGGTGTTGGCCTTAAAACGACGTGACCAGTTCGCAGGATCTTCGACGTATGGCATGCGAAGAACGCCGAATACCTTTTCCAGGCCGGCCTGGCTCGTTACATCGCGGACGCCAACAAGCTCAACATTTTCCGAAGGGACCTTTACAGTCAAATCTGACTGGTGAACCTTAAGTACGAGGTATTCCCTTTTTTCACCTTTGACTGTGATCATCTTGATATCGGTGATATCTGCAGCGCCATGGTGAGGGTAAACGACGGTTTCCCCGACTTTGTAAGCCATTTAGTTGTCCTTGCAATTGGTAACGAAACCTCATTCTACCACGAGTGCGTGACAGTTGATGCCATGAAAACCCATAGATCAATGGGTTTTCTGGTCATAATTCTGAAGTTCGATGGGTTGCATTTCACATAGCCGCACGGCAATTCTGGCTACTTTCGCCAAGTAGAGTTTGATGCGTTGATAGACATTCAAGGAGTTTGGTTTACATGTCCAAGAAGCCCACAGTTCTTGCAGCTTTGGCCCTGGCCGGATCGCTCACATTGAGCGGCTGTGCAATTGGTTTCGGTGCCGGCACAAGTCAGCAGAAGGCTTCAGGCAACGGCCTAACCACAAACGTGGATTCAATTCAGCTCCGTGGCATGACGGTTGTTGCAGACACCAACAACCCAACTTCTGGCGTTTTGATCGGAACAATCGTCAACACTGCCGATACCGACAATGCGCTTGTTGGCGTGGCTGCTGCTCGAACCGTTGTGGCCGTGGGCCAAACAAATGTGGCCTTGCTATCGAAGTCTGCTACGACGCTAAACAGCACACCAGAAACAACCGTTGCACTCAACGGCTTACTTACTCCTGGTACCTACGTCAACGTTCAACTCCTGTTTGCAGATGGTACAAACATCCCGGCATCACTCATGGTTGTTCCTAACGATGACATCTATGCCGATGTAACCATGCCAGCCATCACTACCCCATAACTGTTGTACAAAAAGTAATGGCGGGTTCCCCGAAGGGAACCCGCCATTACTTATGCGTGGTTTAGTGAACCAGTGCGATTGCCTTGTCCTTTAGCGCACCGCTGATTGGTGAGTAACCCATGCCTGTTGCATAAGTTGGACCACAGTCAGTGAGCAACCATTCGACGAAGTCACGAGCGGCGGTCTGCTTTGCAGTGCCATCTGCTGACTTAACAATTGCGTATGTCAAAAGTGACATGTTGTAAGCACCTGAGATCGACTTGTTGAAGTCAAGAGTTACAGCGCCTGTTGCGCGGTTGAAGTAACGAGCGCTCGAGAACACGCCTAGGAAAGCGGCAGCTGTTGTTGATGTTGGAAGAACGTATTCTCCAGCAGCATTCTTCAGCTTTGCGTACGCAACGTTCTTACCTTCTGCATCCGAAAGGTCGGCGTAGCCGATTGAGTAGTTGGTGTTCTTTACAGCAGTTACAAGTGCCTGTGAGTTAGCTGCACCGATTGAACCGTTTGGCATACGACCAGCTGGGTTACCCGAAGCGATCGTGCCGTTCTTTGGACGAGTCCAGATGCTTGGAACGTTCTGACGTAGGTAGTCAGTCATGTTTTCCGAAGTACCTGAAGAAGTCGCGCGGTAAACAACGCGGATTGACTTGTTTGGTAACTTAGCAGCCACAGCTGAAGTCTGTAGACCCTTGATTTCAGGATCATTCCACTTGGTGATTGAGCCCTTGAGGATCTTGGCCCAGGTAGCAGCGTCCAACTTGAGGTCGCCTTCGCCAATGCCAGAAAGCTTGAAGATGATAGCAACTGGGCCACCAACGACTGGTACGTACTTGTAGCCCGTGGCACCTGAAATCGACGAAGCAGCATCTGATGCTCCGAAGTCAACAGTTCCGTTACCGAAAGCGGTACGGCCGGTGCCTGAACCTGCTGGGTTGTAGGAAACCGTTACAGGTGAACCTGACTTTGCAGCACAGGAAGTAATGAATTTGTTTGCAAACGACGAACCGGCGCCCTTAAGACGGGTGGTTGCGTGAGCTGGTGATGCATAAAGTAGACCGAGTGACAGACCCGCGGTGAGTGCGGCTGCTAGCAAACGCTTTGGCATGCTCTTTCCTTTCGTGGAGGGTGAATCACCGGTCGATGTTCACCTACTCCTTGAAAGTAAGCGGTTAAAGCGAACTGAGTTAAGCCACTGCGCGAATATAAAGGTTATTTTGGGTGAACAATTGGTGTCCGAATTAGAGCCGCTTGAGGCGACTTGAGGCGATACGGGCGATCGCGAAAAGTACCCCGACCATGACCATCAGAACCAGACAAGCCACCCAGGCGCGAGCCACGTCATTATCGGTTCCCAGCAACATCTCAGTGAAAATGTAGAGCGGCAAAGCTGACATCGAATCGCTGAATGGATTGTAGTTAAAAGTGGTGCTACCGAAGGCTGTCAGCATCAGCGGCGCGGTTTCACCAGCAACGCGAGCGACGCCCAAGATAGCTGCCGTAATCAAGCCCGTGCGAGCGGTTGGAAGTACGACTTTAAACACAACACGTCGTTGGGTTGAACCCAGAGCCAGCGCGGCGGTACGCAGTTCATCCGGCACCAACAACAACACTTCTTCTGCGGTACGGGCCACAGTAGGCAACATCAAAATAGCCAAAGCTAGTGAGCCGGCAAAACCTGAGAACTGAATGATGCCCGAAACGATCAGAGCGGCATACACGAACAAGCCTGCGACGATCGATGGAACACCGGACATAGCTTGTACAAAGAAGCGCACAAACGGAGTTAGGCGTCCACGAACCTCAGTCACATACAGTGCCGCGAGAATGCCAATTGGGACGGCAATCAGTGATGCCAGACCAACGATGATAACGCTGCCAACAATTGCGTGACCCAGACCACCGAGTGAAAGTTCAGAGCCACTTTCTACCGTTGCGGCATCTTGGGTCAACAGTGACATTCGGAATGCAGAGATGCCCTTGATGAAAACCGGAGCCAAAACTGATGTTGCAGCGCCCAGCAAAACAATTACCGAAGCGACAAGTCCAACTTCAAGGAGTGAATTCGCAACGCTTTTGCGTTGACGACCAAAGCGTCCCAACAGAGTTGCAGTAATCATGTGTAAGAACAGCCAAGTGAAGACAAAGCCAGACTTACCAACGATTGGAGTCTTCGCCACAATGGCAGCAGCAATCAGTGGTGTAGAAACGTGAACAACTACCGCCTGAAGAATAGTTCGACGATCGCGTACGGCCCATGGTTGATGGGTAAGGGCAATGTGACTCATCGTGACTTCCTTGTGCGATTAACAAGCGTTGTGGCTGCGGCATTGGCTAACAATGTGACAATGAAAAGAGCAAGACCAGCACCGAACAGTGCGCTCAATTCAAGTGGTTGAGCTTCACCAAACTTGCTGACGATGAGCGAGGAAACGGAACCGCCATAGCTCTCCAAAATGTGAATCCAATTGGTCTTGTCGTACATCAGTTGAAGTACGAAGAACACTGCGATGGTCTCGCCGAGTGCACGACCCAATCCCAACATGGCACCGCCTACGACACCACCCTTACCGAATGGAAGTACTACGTAGCGGATCATGGTCCAGCGCGATGAGCCAAGTGCATGCGCACCGGTGATTAGATCTGGAGGAACCTGGCTGAAAATTTCGCGAGAGATCGACGTAATGATTGGCGTGATCATGATAGCCAGAACCATGCCGGCCATGAACGGGCTCTGCTCGAAAGCTTCGAATTCAACTTTGAAGAATGGGATGAATCCAAGATGAGCATTGAGCCACTGCGCCCATAGCGTTCCGTGTGGCA
>CANFIL010000125.1 GCA_947447095.1 Actinomycetota bacterium
AGCTCACCTCGGACGTATGCCGTATCACGGGTGATGAAGGTCGGCACGCTGCAACCGTCAAGCGCATGCGTGTTGGTGAGCGCATTGACGTGTGTGATGGCTCAGGCAATCGAGCAAGCGGACTTGTGCAGGGCCTAGGTCGCGATTGGGTTGAGTTAGTCATTGACTCACGAATTCGAGATGAACAAGATGCCTTGACTTTCGTGGCGGTGCAAGCGGTAGCAAAGGGCGATCGAGCAGATCTTGCTATCGAAGTCTTAACAGAAGTTGGAATTGATCGGATTATTCCTTGGCAGTCGCAACACAGTGTTGCCAAATGGGATGACTCGGGCAAGAGTTTGGCGAAGTGGCAGCGCGTTGCACGCGAGGCAAGCAAGCAGTCACGTCGCTCGTGGATCCCAGTTGTTAACGACGTTGTGTCCACTGAAACATTGGTCGCTGAAGCTGCAACCTTTGACAGCGTGATCGTGTTGCACGAATCCGCAGAAGTATCACTTTCAACTATCGAACTTCCGGACACGGGCACAGTGGCAATCGTGATCGGCCCTGAAGGCGGAATTTCACCTGCTGAGTTAGACGCATTGAAGGCAATTGGTGCCCAGATAGTACGTATGGGTCCAACAGTGATGCGGACATCAACGGCTGGAGGAATTGCGCTGGCAGTACTGGCCGCGAAAACCGCGCGCTGGAATCCTTCGAAGTGAAAGACTTAGTCCTATGAGCGATTGCCTTTTTTGCAAGATTTCCAGCGGCGAGATTCCTGTCGACGTCGTCCTAGAAACTGATGATGTCATGGCGTTTCGAGACATTGACCCACAAGCACCAACGCACGTTTTGGTCATTCCACGGCAGCATTTCGACAACGTGGCCGATCTCACTCGTGAAGATCCTGAACTATCGGCCAGAGTGCTGGGTGCAACTTCGGAAGTTGCTCAGCTCGAGACATTGGATCACGGCTATCGGGTAGTCACCAACGTTGGATCTGATGGCGGTCAATCGGTGCGCCACGTGCACTTTCACGTCCTTGGCGGGCGTGGTCTCACCTGGCCGCCCGGTTAGACCTACAATTCGTATTAGTTATGACACTTACTCCAGCACCAGCGCACGCAGTCATTGTTGTGCCAACCTCGACACCTATGGTCACCATCATCGGCTCTCGAGACGAACTCATAAAGACCATAGAGCAGGCGTTTCCAGACGTCGTTATTTTGGTTCGTGGAAACGAGATCACTCTGGATGGTCCAAGCGAAAGCGTTGCCACAATTGAGTCACTTATCGGCGAGATGATCATTGTGGTTCGCACTGGTCAGGGCCTGACACCTGAGTCAGTCGAGCGATCGATTGGGATGTTGAAGTCGAACATCAGTCCGGCTGGAGTTTTGACGGCAAATATTATTTCTAATCGCGGTAAGTCAATTCGAGCGAAGACGGCCAACCAGAAAACGTATGTTGATGCGATAGACAAGAACACCGTCGTTTTTGGAATTGGTCCTGCGGGCACGGGTAAGACATACCTTGCAGTGGCTAAAGCAGTTCAGGCATTACAAAGCAAGAAAGTCACTCGCATCATTTTGACTCGACCGGCTGTTGAAGCGGGCGAGCGTTTAGGTTTCTTGCCGGGTACGTTGAATGAAAAGATTGATCCGTATTTGCGGCCGTTATATGACGCGCTACATGACATGATCGATCCAGATTCAATTCCTCGACTAATGACAAGCGGCACGATTGAAGTTGCTCCTCTCGCTTACATGCGCGGCCGCACATTGAATGATGCATTCATCATCTTGGATGAAGCTCAAAATACGTCAGCTGAACAAATGAAGATGTTTCTGACTCGTCTTGGATTTGGTTCCACCATGGTGATTACTGGCGATGTTACGCAAGTTGATCTTCCCGCCGGAACAGCAAGTGGACTGCGGGCAGTGCGCGAAATCTTGACTGACATTGACGATGTCGAATTCGTCGAACTGACTTCTGGTGACGTTGTGCGCCACAAGCTCGTCGGGCAAATCGTAGATGCATACGGTCGTTATGACGAAGCCAAGCAGCAGGGGCGTAAATAACATGTCGATTGATCTCAACAACGAATCAGATTTTGAAGTCGATGAAGCGGACATGATTGCCCAGGCAACATTCCTCTTGCGCAAACTTCACATCAACCCAGCCAGTGAACTTTCGATCATGCTTGTCGACGAAGTTGCCATGGCAGCATTGCACGAACAGTTCATGGACGAGCCTGGCTCAACTGACGTGCTCAGCTTTCCGATGGATGAACTTCGCGAAGGTACCGAAGACGAACCGAGTGACGAAGGAATTCTTGGTGACGTTGTGATCTGCCCTGCAGTAGCAGAACGTCAGGCGCAGACTGCTGGGCATCCCACCGAAGTTGAAATTCGACTTCTCCTCACACATGGCGTTTTGCATTTGCTCGGCCATGACCATGCTGAACCCGAAGAGCACCGTGTGATGTTCGGACTTCAAGCCCAACTGCTTGCCGAATGGGAAGGCGAACGTAACCGTCGAGGTATGGCATGACATCCTCAACTGTCTTATTCGTACTTGCCGCTGTCATGGTGGTGCTTGCAGGTGTTCTGGTCGGCGCGGAAGCTGCCCTGACTCGCGTCAGCCGAGTGACTATTGAACACATGAAGAAAGACGGCAACCGAAAGGCAGTTGCTCTTCTAGACATGCTCGATGAACGAGCAAAGTACGTCAATGCGTTGTTGTTCGCCCACGTCACCCTGTCGACAATCTCTGTTGTGCTTGTCACTGCAGGATCGATCAGTGCAACTTCCGATGCTGCTACGGGGATTGTTATTGCCGCCATTGTCATGGTGGTGGTCGGCTATGTATTACTCGGTGTTGCTCCGCAAACGCTTGGCCGCCAGCATGCTGAATCCATTTCGCTTTCGTTGGCTTCTTTGACAAGGTTTGTTACGTTTTTGCTCGGCCCATTCTCGCGACTCTTCATCGTTATTGGTAATGCCATTACACCGGGTAAAGGTTTCCGTGAAGGTCCGTTTTCAACGCAAGCGGAGTTACGTGAATTGGTAGATATGGCTGGCGCAGATTCAGTCATTGAAGATGACGAGCGCCAGATGATTCACTCGGTGTTTGAACTAGGCGATACCGTTGCGCGCGAAGTTATGGTTCCTCGCACAGAGATGGTGTGGATTGAGCGATCAAAGACGCTGCGCCAAGCAATGTCGCTTGGCTTGCGTTCTGGCTATTCACGCATCCCAGTCATTGGCGAAGGTATAGATGACATCGTCGGAGTAATTTACGTAAAAGACATTGCGCGACGAGTCTTCGAGCATCATGAAGCTGAAACAACGGAGCGCGTTGAAGAGCTCATGCGACCTGCCTACATGGTTCCGGATTCTCGGTCAGTAGATGAACTTTTGCGCGACATGCAAAGTGCGCGAACTCACTTGGCAGTGTTGGTTGACGAATACGGCGGCACCGCAGGCCTGGTAACAATTGAAGACGTCATCGAAGAAATCGTTGGTGAAATCAGCGACGAGTTCGACATGTCTGCCCCGGACGTTGAAGAACTCAGCCCAGGTAGATTCCGAGTCAGTTCGCGTCTTAATGTTGACGACTTGGGTCAACTGATTGGCCATGCAATCGATGATGAAGATGTGGACACTGTTGGTGGCCTATTGGCAAAGAATCTTGGGATCGTACCGATCCCAGGTGCACAAGTGCGGATCGAAAATTGGGTACTCACCGCCGAGTCTGCAGCCGGGCGGCGAAACCGAATTGGTACGGTTCTAGTTGAACGCGATCAATTTGTGGAGCAGGGGAGTGACAGTGAGTGACTTAGGTGCTGAAGACGCCAAATTGGTGACCTTGGCCCGTGGCGCGCGCACTCGAGTTAATGCAACACAAGGCGCAGCTGTTCGTGACACCACCGGTCGAACGTATGCCAGTGCGAATGTCGTGATCGGCGATGTG
>CANFIL010000126.1 GCA_947447095.1 Actinomycetota bacterium
ACTCGTCGTCTCGGTGAAGGCGAACGCGTCATCCGTGGCCAACAGCCTTGGCAGTGGGGCATGTTCTACATGCTCGGCATGGGACTTCAGGGTCGCCAACTCGGAATTGTTGGAATGGGCCAAATCGGTATTGCGACAGCTCGTCGTGCGAAGGCTTTTGGAATGACAATTGCATACACGCGCCGCACGCCACTTGAAGATCATGTGATCCAAGAGCTTGATGCCAAATTCATGACGATGGATGAATTGATTGAAACCAGCGATGTGCTGTCATTGCACTGCCCTTATTCACCAGCAACTCATCACCTCATTGGCGAAAACCAACTAGCGCGAATGAAGTCTTCTGCGTATCTCATCAACACGGCACGCGGGCCAATCGTTAATGAAGCGGCATTGGTTGATGCGCTCAAGAACGGCGAAATTGCTGGCGCAGGTTTAGACGTATTCGAAAATGAGCCACAGGTACACCCAGGATTACTTGAACTTGAAAATGCAGTCCTGATTCCTCACCTTGGTTCGGCCACTGTGGAAACCCGGGCTGCGATGGCTGATATTGCTGCGACGAACGCACTTGCGATCCTTGCGGGTAACAAGGCACCAAACCTCGTCACAAGTTAACTGGGGCCTCCTCTTGATTCATGTCGACGAAATATCGAGTGATCATTGGGAGCGCCTTCGTGCAATCCGTTTAGCGTCACTTACTCATAATCCAGAAGCTTTCGGTGCTTTGGCGGCTGATGAATCCGTGCTGACCCAAGACGTATGGCGCGAACGGATTGCCAAAGAGGATTACATCGTTGCGTCACTCGACGGAGTCGATGTGGGAATCTTGTCCATTGAAGTGCTCGATGGCGATTTTGATGCCACGTGTTGGATCGGTGGCTGTTGGGTCGATCCAGTCGCTCGAGGTCGGGGCGTATTTCGAGCGATGTTTGATTACATTGACGTTCATGCCGAGAGTCGTCGCTGGAATGTTCAGGGACTTGGTGTGTGGCAGGACAATTTCACAGCAATTGCTGCGTACGACCAGCTCGGATTTGTTGCAATGGGTGAGCCGAAGCCGAGCACTCGCCAACCGGGAAAGTTTTATCAGCGAATGATTCGCCGAACCGCCAATTAATTACGGAGTAGGCGGGAAGCGGTAAACGACCTTGCCAAAATCGTCGGTCGCGAATAAATACAAGATTCGAAGTGGCTCATCGTTGTAGTTGTTGATTTGGTGTAGCGCGTCGCCAGGAATAAAAATCATGGTGTCAGGCTCTACGGGGTATTCAATGTGTTCGATCGTGACAACGCCAGTGCCGCTGAGAACGTAGTAAGTTTCGTGCTCCTTATGGCGGTGCGCTTCAAGCGACTGACCCTTCAATACTCGGGCTACGCCAAGCACCATGTCGGTACCTTCGTCTGGATTGCCCTGTAGCGCTTTCCACGTAACCTCGCCGCGATCAGCAACTTGGTCTGCTGGCCAGCCAGCCCATTCGTAGTCATCGAGTTTGCGCACAATCGGCTCCATAGGAGCCACTTTATGGGGCGATTCGAGGCAGGTGGGGGAAATAGAAGGATGCAATTGGTACCACAGTGGTACCATTTTTACATGGCAATGAATTTGAGGCTCTCCGATGAGCAAACGATTGCGCTTCGCCGTGTGGCAAGCCAAGAAGGCGTCTCTATGCAAGAGGCCGCGCTCATTGCTGTTGATGAATACGTATCACGACGAAGTAAGAGATTAGATTCTGCGATCGAGCGAGTGTTGAGTGAAGACAAAGAACTCCTTGATCGGTTGGCTCAATGACAGAACGTCTTGATTATCTTTCGCTGCAAGACCTTATTGAAATAGCTCAACGAGTTGTACCCGACGTTCAATTTCGTGACCTTGGGTTACTTGAATCCGCTGTCGCCCGACCGCGAGTAACTATCTTTGGTGAAGATGCCTATCCCTCATTTGAATTGAAAGTGGCATCGCTTTTGCATTCAGTTGTTCGCAATCATGCACTCGTTGATGGCAACAAGCGTTTGGCGTGGTCGGCGGCAAGGATCTTTTGTTTAATGAATGACAGAGACTTAAGTATGTCTATCGACGAGGCAGAATCTATGATTGTTGATGCTGCTGCGGGCAAGCTAGATGTCGCAGACTTGGCAAGGATTATTGGTACGCACGTGGCAATCACGCATTAGTGGACAAGGTTAAAAACATGATTATTGACGTTTGGTCTGATGTGGTGTGTCCGTGGTGTTTCATTGGTCGACGCCGACTAGAAAAAGCTATTGCAACGCTCGGCCCCGATGTTGATGTCACGGTACGTCACCGCGCATTCCAGCTAAATCCCGCCGCAGAAGGTGTGATGCCGACCAAAGAGTTGCTCAGCGAGAAATACCAAATGCCTGCCGACCAGGTGTCAGCGATGCAAGCCCGAGTATGTTCAATCGCTGATGGTGAAGGTTTGTGTTACGACCTTGACGAAACGCTCTCGGGTAATACTGGTGACGCCCATCGGTTACTGCTCTGGGCCCAGGAACAGGGACGTGGCGACGCGCTTCTCGAGGCGATGTACTCAAGTTATTTTGAAAAGTCAGGTTCGCTCTTTGACCATGCATCATTGACGTCGCTGGCAGTTTCCGTCGGGTTGGATGAAGAATCAGTGGCCTCATTACTCAACTCATCCGAATACTCAGAACAAGTCGAGCAAGATCAAGCACTTGCGCATCAACTTGGCGCAAATGGCGTTCCGTTTTATGTCATTGATATGAAGTACGGAATCTCAGGGGCACAACCTCAAGAAGCGTTTGACCAGACACTTCAGACTGCCCTCACCGCCTAATTCGTTAGATTTAGCCCGTGTTCAATAGACTTTGAGCATGTCTAAGGTCCTTGCATCCCTGCCTGTTGGTGAAAAAGTCGGTATTGCCTTTTCTGGTGGTCTCGATACGTCTGTAGCTGTTGCGTGGATGCGCGACAAAGGTGCAGTTCCGTGCACTTACACGGCAGATCTTGGCCAATACGACGAGCCAGATATTGATTCGGTTCCATCGCGCGCCGGTGCCTATGGCGCTGAGATTTCTCGCCTCGTAGATTGCAAACAAGCTCTTGTCCAGGAGGGCCTCGTAGCAATTGCCACTGGCGCATTCCACATTCGCTCAGGCGGCAAGCAGTATTTCAATACAACGCCACTTGGTCGCGCCGTGACCGGAACCATGCTCGTTCAGGCAATGAAACAAGACCAGGTTGAAATTTGGGGCGATGGTTCCACTTACAAGGGCAACGACATCGAGCGCTTCTATCGCTATGGCTTACTCGCAAACCCAAATCTTCGTATCTACAAACCATGGCTAGATGCTGACTTCGTTCGCGAACTCGGCGGTCGCAAGGAAATGTCCGAATGGTTGGTAGCGCACGATCTTCCTTACCGTGACAGCACGGAAAAGGCTTACTCGACGGATGCAAACATTCTTGGCGCAACTCATGAGGCAAAGACCCTCGAGCATCTAGATGTTTCACTTGAAATCGTTGAACCAATCATGGGTGTTCGTTTCTGGGATCCTGCCGTCGTTATCGACACTGAAGACGTAACGATTGAATTCGCTCAGGGTTTCCCGGCAGCGATCAATGGCAAGTCATTCGATGATGTTGTCGCCTTGATGCAAGAAGCCAACGCCATTGGTAGGCGACATGGACTCGGTATGGCTGACCAAATCGAGAACCGCATCATTGAAGCCAAGAGTCGTGGAATTTACGAAGCTCCGGGCATGGCACTTTTCTTTATTGCCTACGAGCGTCTCATCAGCGCAATTCACAACGAAGACACGATTGCTAATTACCACGCAGAGGGCCGTCGACTTGGACGTTTGCTGTACGAAGGTCGTTGGTTTGATCCGCAAGCCCTTATGTTGCGCGAAT
>CANFIL010000127.1 GCA_947447095.1 Actinomycetota bacterium
ACTAGGAGAAACACATGAGCCGCAACGAAGTACTCGTTGACTCGGAATGGGCACTTGCCCACCTCGACGACCCAAAGGTTGTCTTCGTCGAAGTTGACGAAGATGCAGACGCATACGGCGTGAACCACATCCGTGGTGCAGTCGGCCTGAACTGGCGCGTTGACCTTCAAGATGGTCTTCGTCGCGACGTCATCAGCAAGGGTGGCTTGGAAAAGCTTCTCTCTGAAAAGGGAATCAGCAACGATGACACCATCGTTCTTTACGGAGGAAACAACAACTGGTTCGCTGCCTACGCATATTGGTACCTCAAGTTGTACGGTCACCAGGATGTGCGCTTGCTCGATGGTGGACGCAAGAAGTGGGAACTTGATGGCCTCGAGCTCGTTAGCGATGCGACATCACGTCCTGCAACAACATACGTTGCAAAGGAACAGGATCGTTCGCTTCGCGCATTCCGCGATGATGTTGTGAATGCCATTGGCGTTCAGAATCTTGTTGACGTGCGCTCACCTGATGAATACGCAGGTCGCCTACTTGCACCAGCACATTTGCCACAGGAAACTTCACAGGTCCCTGGCCACATCCCAACTGCAGCGAGCATCCCATGGAGCAAGGCTGCAAACGAAGATGGCACTTTCAAGTCAGACGAAGAACTCAAGGCTCTGTACGAAGGTGCTGGCGTTGACTTGAATAAGGACACCATTGCTTACTGCCGCATCGGCGAGCGTTCATCACACTCATGGTTCGTGCTTCGCGAACTCTTGGGCATCAAGAACGTACGCAACTATGACGGTTCATGGACCGAATATGGTTCATTGATCGGTGTTCCAGTTGCCCTAGGTGATGAGCCAGGCGACGCATGAGCAGCTGCGGTGCCGTAGTCGGCGGCGTTTCACTCGACAACGTTGATGTGTCTAACCAGGCGGTCATCCAAGGTGTAGTTACCAAGGGTGGAGTTCCTGCGAATGTGGGATACAACCGCTTGCACGATCGCAATGACGAGTTTGTGGCAGAAGTGCCGCTGAACGCCAAGGGTGAATTCCGCTTTTTCGCAGGCCCAGGACAGTGGACTGTCGTCACACTAGTTCCAGGCGGCGTAGTGCGAACTCCGGTTACTGCAGAACTCGGCGCAATTGCCGATTTGGACATCTCGGTCGACTAATTCATTACGAAACCTCTCATTCGATGGGGGCTGGCATCTGTGCGGTGCCAGCCCCCATTTGTTATGCCAGCCCTTGGCTGAGTACGGGCGAACATCTGGCACAATAGACAAGCGGGCAACGGCGCCCTTAGCCCTATTTAGCCCATCTCATAAGGAGTCAACAGGCCATGCCATTAGCCACGCCTGAGGTTTACAACGAAATGCTTAACCGCGCTAAGGCCGGTTCATTCGCTTACCCTGCAATTAACTGCACGTCATCACAGACCATCGTCGCTGCTATCCGCGGATTCGCCGAAGCAGAATCAGACGGCATCGTTCAGGTATCTTGGGGCGGCGCCGAGTTCGCATCTGGCCAGAGCGTCAAGAGCATGGTTGCCGGTGCAGTTGCACTTGCGGAATTTACCCATTCGATCGCTGCGTCATACGGCGTCAACATCGCACTTCACACAGACCACTGCCCAGCTGAAAAGCTCGACGGTTTCATGCGTCCACTCGTTGACATCTCACGCGAGCGCGTCGCTAAGGGTCAGCAGCCGTTGTTCCAGTCGATGATGTGGGACGGTTCAGCCGTTGCTCTCGATGAGAACCTCAACATTGCTGATGAACTTCTCGACAAGTGTGCAGAAGCGAACATCATTCTTGAAATCGAAATCGGCGTTGTCGGTGGCGAAGAAGACGGCATCGAAGCAAAGCACGATGCTAAATTGTTCTCAACTCCTGAAGATGCGCTAGCCATGGCTGACAAGTTGGGCCTCGGTGAACGTGGTCGTTACCTTGTTGCAGCAACTTTTGGAAACGTTCACGGTGTATACAAGCCAGGCAACGTTGTACTCACACCTTCAATCTTGAAGGACCTTCAGGGCGCAGTACAGAAGAAGTACAACACCGCAGACAAGCCACTTGATCTGGTATTCCACGGTGGTTCAGGTTCGCTTCTTTCAGAAATTCGCGAGTCACTTGATTACGGCGTCATCAAGATGAACATCGACACTGATACTCAGTACGCATTCACTCGTCCAATCGTTGATCACATCTTTAAGAACTACGACGGCATCCTCAAGATTGATGGCGAAGTAGGCAACAAGAAGGTTTACGATCCACGCGCATACGGAAAGCTCGCCGAAGCAGGAATGGCAGAACGTGTTGTTCACGCCTGCGAAGACTTGCGTTCTGTTGGCACTCGAATCAAGTAATTCACATAACTAGGTAATCGGAGAACACTATGCCTGCCGTCGTGCTCGTTGGTGCCCAATGGGGCGATGAAGGTAAGGGCAAGGCTACGGACTTGCTTGGTGGACGCGTTGATTACGTGGTGCGTTACCAAGGCGGCAATAACGCGGGTCACACCGTGGTTATCGGTGACAAGAAGTATGCATTGCACTTGTTGCCAAGTGGAATTCTCACTCCGGGAGTAACTCCTGTTATCGGTAACGGTGTTGTCATTGACGCTGGTGTGTTGTTCAAGGAAATTGATGGTCTGGAATCACAGGGCATCGATACCTCGAAGCTTCTCATCAGCGCTAACGCTCATCTCATTACCTCGTACCACGTCACACTCGACAAGGTCACCGAACGTTTTCTTGGTAAGTCAAAGATCGGTACAACTGGTCGTGGCATTGGACCAACGTATGCAGACAAGATCTCGCGCGTGGGTATTCGCGTTCAAGATCTGTTCGATGAAAAAATTCTGCGCGCAAAGATCGAGGGCGCATTGACGAACAAGAACCAAGTTCTTGTGAAGGTCTATAACCGTCGTGCGATTTCCGTTGATGAAGTTGTTGAAGAGTTGATGGGTTATGCAGAACGTTTGCGCCCATACATCGCCGACACTGCATTGCTGTTGAATAAGGCGCTTGAAGACAACAAGGTTGTCTTGCTCGAAGGTGGCCAGGGCACGTTGCTCGATGTTGATCACGGTACGTATCCGTTTGTCACATCAAGTAACCCAACTGCTGGTGGAGCGTGTACTGGTTCCGGAATTGGTCCAACGCGCATCAACGGTGTCGTTGGAATCTTGAAGGCCTATGCAACACGCGTTGGTTCTGGCCCATTCCCAACCGAACTTCTTGATGAAGATGGCGAAAAACTTCGCCAAATCGGTGGCGAGCGCGGCGTGACCACAGGTCGACCACGTCGTTGCGGTTGGTTCGATGCACCGATTGCGCGTTACGCAACACGCATCAATGGTTTAACTGACATCTTCTTGACCAAGCTCGATGTGCTCACTGGCTGGGAACAGATTCCAGTATGTGTTGCATACGAAATTGATGGCGTTCGGGTTGACGAAGTGCCAATGACTCAGACCGAGTTCCATCACGCGAAGCCGATCTACGAAATGTTGCCAGGCTGGAGCGAAGACATCAGTGGCGCTCGCACGTTCGATGATCTGCCAAAGAATGCTCAGGATTACGTGAAGTTCTTGGAGAAGGTCAGTGGCACTCGCATTAGCGCTATTGGCGTTGGCCAAGACCGTGATGCAACTATCAGTATTCACGATCTGCTCGGAGAATAGTCTGCGCTAGCGTTGTGCTCATGCATATGGATTATGAGCTCAATGATTTAGGTGACCCGATCGGCTTGGTTATGGAGCCGCGCGAAACTCCTCGTTTGCCAGACCCGAGTGTTGTTCTCGAGGGTGTTCATTGCCGACTCGAAGCACTCAATGCCGAC
>CANFIL010000128.1 GCA_947447095.1 Actinomycetota bacterium
TCCAGTGTTATGGATGAACGGCGACGTGGTCTTCGACTCAGCTATTTTGGATCGCCTCAAGCCGTACATTGACGCTGGTCAAACCGTCATCAGCGTTAACACGGCCGCAGTGTCGGACGAAGAAGTGAAGTACACCGTGGATGCTGATGGCATGGTCAAGGAACTGAGCAAAACAGTCGTTGGTGGCCTTGGCGAGTCAGTAGGCATCAACGTGATAGCCGCAGCCGATAAGGCAGCGCTCATCAAGCGCCTCGACGAATGTGCTGAGCAAGATTATTTCGAGCGCGGTATCGAGCTGGCTATCGAACATGACGGCCTCAAGGTAGTGCCGGTTGATATCAGCGATTTATTCGCTGTCGAAATCGACTTTGAAGCAGACCTAGAACGAGCGAACGAACGTCCATGACCTCAACGAGCAACGCCCAACTCGTCGACCAGTACGGTCTGACGAGTGTCAGCCAGACGGCGCCACTAAGCGAGTACCTGCGCGATACGTGGAAGCGAATTGATTTCATTAAGGAACTCGCAAATGCGCGCAGTACCCAGCAATACTCGGACAGTTTTCTTGGACGCTTGTGGCAACTTGTCACACCACTTCTTAACGCTGCAATTTACTTCTTGATTTTCGGTGTCCTACTTGGCACTCGTAAAGGCATTGATAACTTCCCAGCGTTCCTAGTGGCTGGGGTATTTGCCTTTAACTTTATGCAGACCACGATTACCGCCTCCGCGAACTGCATTCCGAAAAATGACCGTCTCATTAAGGCAATCCATTTTCCTAAGTTAGTTTTGCCCCTTGCAACTGCTGTCAACCAAGTTCAGCAGTATTTCATTAGCTTGATTGTTTTGATGATTGTTGCAGTTGCAACAGGCGAACCGTTGACATGGATGTGGCTTGCGCTACCTGTGGCCTTACTACTTCAGTTTGGGTTCATTTCTGGAATCTCACTTATTGTGGCTCGCTGGGGTGCTCGGTCACGAGACATCACCCAGCTACTTCCCTTCTTTCTTCGCACTTGGCGTTATGCATCAGGCGTGTTCTTTAGCATCGCGATTTTTACCTCGAAATTTCCTGGCTGGATCGGTAAGTCCTTGAAGTACAACCCAGGTGCTGTCTACATTGATCTCATTCGCGATTCACTGATGGTTTCTATTCACACTGATCTGAAAATTTGGATTGCTGGCGTCGTGTGGGCAATTGTGTTTTTGATCGTAGGCCTCGTGTACTTCTACCGCGGGGAGCGTACCTATGTCTAAGCCAACAGTTGTCATTGATGACGTTCACATTCACTATCGCGTAGTCCTCGGTGCTGGAATCGGCTCAGCCGCTGGGGCACTCCGTAGTCTCGTGAGCGGCAAGAAGCCATCACAGGTTGTTAAGAAGGTGCACGCAGTACGCGGTGTTTCGATGGTCGCCTACGAAGGCGACGTCGTTGGTCTTGTCGGACGTAATGGTTCGGGCAAGTCCAGTCTGTTGCGTTCCATCGCTGGCCTTCAAAAACCAAGTCAGGGCGACGTCTACACCTCAAGCCAAGCATCATTACTTGGCGTTGGCGCAGCCCTCAACAAGTCCATTACAGGCAATCGCAACATCACTCTTGGTGGACTCGCAATGGGTATGACTCGTGACGAAATAGAAGAACTTCGTCCGAGCATCATTGATTTTGCCGACATCGGCGAATTCATCGACATGCCCATGGGTACATACAGCAGCGGTATGCAGGCCCGACTTCGCTTTGCCATTGCGGCAGCTCGTCAACATGAGATTTTGCTCGTTGACGAAGCCCTCAGCACAGGCGATACCGAATTCCGTCGACGAAGCCAAGCCAAAATTCGTGAACTTGCTGCGGATGCTGGAACGGTATTTCTTGTTGCGCATGGACACAACATGATTCGCGAAGTATGCAATCGCGCAGTGTGGATGGATAAAGGCATCATTCGTTTACAGGGTGACACCCAAGAAGTGCTTGATGCTTACGAAGCCGACATGGAAGACAAGAAAAAGTCTTAGCGTTTTGATCGGCTCACGATGAAGCCGGTGCCCCACGACCAATGCATCGTCAGCAAAACCAGCGGCACATAGAACCATCCACGTTTTGCAGATCGAAATAGGCTGAATGAGGCAACGGCTTCAATGGCCAAATATCCTGCCGGCAAGACATAGGCCCACGTAAATCCACATGCGCCAAACGCTAGCCCAGCCAGTGTTCCTACAACTGCAAGTGGCGGAACAAAATACCGAAGGGCTGACTTTACTGATGTTGTTTCAGGATGCGTACGCATGACCTCACGGCGCCAAAGCCCATACTCAAAATATTGTTTTGCAAGCTTTTGAAGAGTCGGTCGTGGACGGTAAGTCACATCAAGCGCGGGATTAAACCAAACTGTTCCACCGGTCTGGCGAATTCGAAAATTCATTTCCCAGTCTTGAGCTCGAGTGAAATGTGGGTCGTAGCCACCAACACGTTTGAGGGCGCTGCGTCGGAATACGCCAAGATAAACCGAGTCAGCTGGTCCTTCACTACCTCCGGTGTGAAATGCTGCGGCTCCGACGCCTAGGCGACTACGCATTGCAGCGGCTACTGACTCTTCAAAAGGTGTTTGTCCAACCGCGGCCATCACACCGCCGACATTGTCTGCGCCAGTTCGATTCAAAGTCTCGATCGCAGTTTCAATGTATTTCTCCGAAAGCTCACAATGTGCATCAACGCGCACCACGATCTCTTGCGTGGTTGCTGCGATTGCGGCATTCAATCCATCTGGGGTACGACCCGAGGGATTTGCAACTACGACAATGCGCGAATCGCGGGCAGCTAGTTCGTCAGCGACTTGTTGCGTGCGATCTTTTGAAGGCCCAACGGCCAATGCGATAGACATTGCGCCTGGGTAGTTCTGGTCCAAAATAGCCTGTACGGCAGCCCTTAAATAGTTCTCCTCATTGAGAACCGGCATGATTACCGCTACATCTGGCCATTGCGTCACAAGACAAGGTTATTAGGCAAGGTATCGTTGCTATGTGGCGCGGCTCTCTGTAATTGGTGCAGGTTATCTCGGGGTAACTCATGCGGTGTGTATGGCACACCTTGGGCATGAGGTAATCGTCATTGATACCAACGCCGATCGAATCGCACAATTGGCCAACGGCGTGGTTCCATTCCACGAGCCGGAACTGGCTGAACTGCTGGAACAGGCACTTTCCCGCGGCTCCATTACTTTCACCACCGAATGGGCCGACATCGCGGCTGCCGCGGATGTGCACTTTCTCTGCGTTGGCACACCCCAGCAGAGCAATAGCCATGCCGCAGACATGTCGCAGGTTTTTGCAGCCGTCACAAGCATCTGTGAAAACGTATCTAGCCCTGCGCTCATCGTTGGAAAGTCGACAGTTCCAGTTGGAACTGCTGAAACAATTGCAGCAACTTTACATAGCACTTTCGGTGATTCAGTCACGTTGGTCTGGAATCCAGAATTCTTGCGGGAAGGTTTTGCGGTTCACGATACCTTGCAACCTGATCGCATCGTGCTCGGTGTTCGTCGAAACGACGATGTCGAAACCCTGAAACAGATATATGCAGCGGCCCTGAGTGATGGCACTCCCCTTCTTGTCACTGACTACGCGACCGCAGAGTTAGTCAAGGTTGCGGCAAACGCATTCTTGGCAACAAAGATTTCATTCATCAATGCTTTTGCCGATCTAGCCGATGCAACGGGCGCAGACATTACTCAGCTTGCGGACGCTATTGGCCACGACACTCGTATCGGTCGGCGATTCCTCAACGCCGGTGTTGGTTTTGGCGGCGGTTGCTTGCCAAAGGACATTCGCGCACTGCA
>CANFIL010000129.1 GCA_947447095.1 Actinomycetota bacterium
CGCCGTCAAACCCGATTCATCCCGAAATAGAAATTGCTGGAGCCTGCCTTCTGACTGCTTCTTACTTGGTGTGGCAAAAAATTGTTGTAGCAATCGGCGGCGAGGAGTAACGCACCGCCATGGATCTACACACTGACCGTCTCGATCTATTGTTAATTTCTCACGATGAACTTTTCACACTTGAGCATGCACCGACTGACGATCTCGTATTCGATCATCGCAGCTTTACGAATCCCTTTGGCATTCTCACTCGTGAACGTATTGTGCATTCGAACCGAGTTGCCGATGTTCGAGCCAACCCAGAGAACATTCGCTGGTACTACCGTCTCATCGTGCTGCGTGAATCCAACGAACTGATCGGCAGCATAAGTTTTCATGGACCGCCTGATGATAACGGAATGATTGAAGTTGGTTTAGGTATCGCCAATGATCGAACTGGCCATGGCTATGCCTCTGAGGCGCTACGAGCGCTATGGACGTGGGCAACCGAGCAATCAGAAGTATCCGTCTTGCGCTACACGGTCAGCCCAGACAATGCGCCCTCGCAAGCAATGATTAGTCACTATCCCTGCGACTACCTTGGTCAACAAATTGACGAAGAAGATGGGCCTGAGGACATTTTTGAAATCCCAGTGGATCGAATGCGAGAGTTTCTGACTCAGGCTTGATGCACAATTCGTCCAGCCGAGACGGTCTGAAGTACCGGCATATCGATGATGTCCTCTGGAGCCACGGCAATGGGGTCGTCTTGCCATGTCACGAGATCTGCTGCCATACCAACTCGGATCATGCCGCGATCCTGGGATGCCCCCACAGCCTTCGCAGCATTCACTGTGTAGCCAGCGAGCGTTTGTTCAGCCGTGAGTGCTCGGGTGGTGCCAACAGGGCCGGGATCTGAGACATCATGGGCGCGACGACGTTGTGCGGCAAAAAATCCCATGCGTGGATCAAAGGGAGCAACCGGCCAATCTGAACCAAGAACCACTAATGCACCACTGGCAAATAGATCACCACTTCGCCATGCATGTGCGCACCGTGTGGCATCGAGTCGTTGCGACCATGGATCGCTCAAGTCGTGGGCTACCCAGCGAACATGGATGGGCTGCATAGATGCAGTGACCTGCTCCGTCGCGAAGCGGGCCACGGTTTTGTCGGGAGACGTTTCGATGTGTTCAATGCGGTGGCGACCCGCGGAGCCACCTGGAAGCGTGGCGTAGAAATCGAGCACTTCACGTACTGCTCTGTCACCAATTGCGTGGGTCGCGATTCGGTAGCCCTTGTCATGGAACGCTCGGGCTCGAGCAAAGTACAACTCAAGATTTGGCCACATCGAGTCCAGACCTTCGCCGTGTGAATCTGGTTCTTCAAGCCATGCGGTGCCCGTGTCAATAACGCCATCAAGCATGAACTTCACTCCATCGGCTTGCCACATTGCTCCACGGGATTCGTGCGTACGCAAAAGTTCGGCTACTTCTTCATCAGGCGTGTAGGGATAAATAAAGTGATGCTGCAATACCCGCATTCCTAATTCGCCACGACCTTCAAGTTCCTTGAAGGCTTCGATAGAAGTTAAGTCACCATCCATCATGTGAATTTCGGTAATGCCTACAGCATTTTGGTCAGCAATGGTTTTGGCATACCACTGCATGCGTTGATCGTGAGTTGGAGTCGGCGCTGCATCAAGCACTGTTCGCATGGCGGCCATTTCCAGTAACTCGCCGGTTGGGCGTTCTTGCGAATCGCACACAACGATGGATGCATCTTCGAGCTGCATTGGCCCTGTGACGCCTGCAATCTCCAACGCGCGGCCATTGACAAATCCTGTGTGCACATCAAGCGCATACAAAAACATCGGACCTTGGCCAGCCGCTTCATCAAGAAGCGAGTGTTGATACGTCGCACCTTCGAAGGCTGCATACTCAAGCGCGAAACCGAGTAGCCAAGCATCTGGCCCAATGCGGCGTCGCTCTGCGGCCAGCTTGTCGCGCAAATCGCTTAGAGTTGCAACTCGATCTAGGTCAAGACCCTGGGCAAATATCGCCCCTTGCAGTAAGTGCTGGTGTCCATCAGTGAGTCCAGGAGTGACGGTGGCGCCTTTGGCATTAGTGATCGCTGTCGAAGCATCGCAATATTCGCGAACTTCAGCATCACTGCCCACCGCAATAATGCGCCCATCTGACCACGCCACTGCCGAGGCAAATGGGGTCGATGGATCCATCGTGCGAACGTGCGCATTAACGATTGCAAATTGGGCTGCCATGGTTACTCCTTTGTCACCTAACCTTCACCCTAGACCGCTACATTGGGATTTATGAGTATTCACATTGCTGCCCAATCCGGCGACATTGCCGAGACAATTTTGCTTCCAGGCGACCCGCTACGAGCTCAATGGATCGCCGAGAACTTTTTTGAAAATCCGGTGCGCTACAACACTGTGCGAAACATGTTTGGGTTCACTGGCACGTACAAAGGGCATCGCGTTTCTGCTCAAGGTACAGGCATGGGTGTTCCGTCCCTGTCGATCTATGTGAATGAACTGTTTAACGACTACAACGTGCAAACCGCAATTCGCGTAGGCACGTGTGGCGGTATTGGCAAGACCAAACTCCGCGATGTCGTCATTGCCATGGCGGCCTCAACGGATTCGGGTACGAATCGCCGTGCCACAGGTGGCTTGGACTACTCCCCGATCGCCAACTACGAATTATTAGAACGCGCTGTGGGTTCTGCTCGTGAACGCGGATTAGATTTCCACGTAGGCGGAATTGCCACAATGGATCTGTTTTACGACGATTCCAACGCCGTTGATGTTCTGGAGAAACTCGGTGTTCTAGCCCTCGAAATGGAAACCACTGGTTTGTACACGTTGGCGGCCAAATACCAGCGCCGTGCACTAACAATCTGCACCGTCAGCGACATGGTCCGCACCCACGAGGCAACCAGCTCGGAAGAGCGTGAAACCGGCTTCCGCGCCATGGTCGAGGTGGCCCTCGACGCTGCCCTGGGCTAGCCCAACAGCAAGCCCGCAATTGTGTCCGAGGGAGTCCGTAGCCTTAAAGCAACGAGTCCACTTTGGGAGACACAATGCATGCAGGCCTGCGCAGACGCGCTCGAATCCTTTCACTAGTTTTATTGGCGATCGTTGCCACGCTTGGCGTGACTGCGCCGCCAGCAGCAGCGGCAAGTTGGGTTGATTACTCAGTTCCAACCAACGGCATGATTTCGATCCAGCCTGGTTATCGACAGCTTTACATCGTCTCGCCAAATTGCTCACCGCGATTGATCGTCAAGCAGCCAAATGGCACAACAGATGTGCTGCCATTGAACACAGACCTCAGTTACTACCCTTCTCTTGGAGTATCAGCCTGCATTAGCGTGAACGACGTTGCAGAATCAACTGCGCGCGAGGCGACGTTTTCATGGTGGACCGCAAATGGTGACATTCCTGCCACTGTTGTGCAGCCGCTTCAAGTAACGAATGTGCGCAGCACTCCTGGCAACAAGGTCATCAATCTGACGTGGGACCAACCAGAGCACTCACAGTGGGTTGATCACTATGACTTTTATGCATGGCAAACAAATACATCATCTGGCTTGTACGGAAAAGTGGGAATCAAAACAACAAACACTTATCAAATGCGAGTTCCCAATAATGGCGATGACTGGATGGTGCGAATCATCCCCGTCAACATTTTTGGTCAAGGCGTTCGCACCGACGTTGTGACCTCGGCAAACATTGCCCCCAAGGCAGTTGCTCGAGTCAGTGTTTATCCTGGGGATCACCAGCTACGCACGATCTTTGATCCAACCACGCC
>CANFIL010000130.1 GCA_947447095.1 Actinomycetota bacterium
AAGCGTTGGGCGCATTGCTCGATGAGGTGCATTCCATTCAGGTCTCACCGAATGTTTGCGTGCCGATTCACTAGCCTGCGCAAGTGCTGCGTTGAATACAACAACTAACGCGGCTAATTCTTCGGCCGTTACTTCGCCTTTGACGATACGTAACTGCTCTGGCTCGACGTGTGGAATCACAGTGGGATATTTCCGTGCTTCTTAGGTGGCAACGTTGCACGCTTGCCGCGAAGTGAACGCAATGCGCGAACAATCATGACGCGTGTTTCGTGCGGCAAAATCACGCGATCAACGTAACCACGTTCAGCTGCCAAGTATGGGTTGGCGAACTTGTCGTCGTACTCGGTCTGCAAGCGTGCGCGCTCTGCCTCTTTATCTTCGGCTTCGGCGAGTTCTTTGCGGTACAAAATGTTGACTGCGCCTTGAGCACCCATGACAGCGATCTGGGCCGATGGCCATGCCATGTTGATGTCTGCACCAAGGTGCTTTGAGCCCATCACGTCATACGCGCCGCCGTAGGCCTTGCGAGTGATGATGGTGACAAGTGGAACAGTTGCTTCGGCGTATGCGTAAAGCAATTTAGCGCCGCGGCGAATAATGCCTTGCCATTCCTGATCGGTTCCGGGCAAGAAGCCTGGCACGTCAACCAAGGTAATGACTGGAATGTTGAATGCATCGCATGTGCGAACAAAGCGTGCAGCCTTTTCGCTGGCATCAATGTCGAGTGTGCCTGCGAACTGCATTGGCTGGTTAGCCACGATGCCAACAGGGCGACCTTCGACACGGCCGTAGCCAGTGATGATGTTTGGCGCGAACATTGACTGAACTTCGAGGAAGTCTTCGTCGTCCAACACAGCTTCGATGACTTTGTGCATGTCATACGGCTGGTTTGGTGAATCTGGAATCAAAGTGTCGAGCGCATGGTCAAGATCCGAGATCTCCATGTCGGCATCAACATCAAAGAATGGAACTTCGTCCATGTTGTTGCTCGGCAAGAACGACAACAATGACTTTGCATAATCGATTGCGTCATCTTCGTCGTGGGCCATGTAGTGCGCAACGCCAGACTTGGTGTTGTGAGTGCGCGCGCCACCGAGCTCTTCGAATTCAACTTCTTCACCGGTAACGGTTTTGATGACGTCAGGTCCCGTAATGAACATGTGCGACGTCTTGTCGACCATGATGATGAAGTCAGTCAGTGCAGGGGAGTACACCGCACCACCGGCGCTTGGACCAAGCACGAGTGAGATCTGTGGGATAACGCCTGATGCGTGAGTATTGCGCTTGAAGATTTCTGCGTACATGCCAAGAGCAACAACGCCTTCTTGAATGCGAGCGCCACCGGAGTCGTTGATTCCGATCAATGGAACGCCAGTCTTCAGCGCGAGATCCATAACCTTGCAAATCTTTTCACCGAATACTTCGCCAAGTGATCCACCAAAGACCGTGAAGTCCTGCGAGAACACGCACACCTGACGGCCATCGATCGTGCCGTAACCGGTGATAACACCGTCGCCGTATGGGCGGCTCTTCTGCATGCCAAAGTTATGTGAGCGGTGACGGGCTAGACCGTCGATCTGCTGGAATGAGCCTTCGTCCAATAGGCGCTCAATGCGCTCCATTGCGGTCAGCTTGCCCTTGGCATGCTGCTTGTCGACGGCTTCCTTGCGACGGCTTGCTGCCTGATCACGACGATGCTCGAGATCGGCGATCTTGCCTGCTGTCGTATGGATGTCAATCCCGTGCGTCTTATTTTCGGCGCTCACTGGTACCTCCGGACTGGTTACTTCACTACCCTAGCGATGTGAGCCCAAATGATGTGAAAGCCTCCCGCCAGAAGTTGGTAAGTGCCGAAATTGAGTCCGCACTTGCCGCATTGGGCTGTACCTGGGTTCACATGGATGTTCGTGACCAAGTCGAGTCCACAAATGATGACGCCCTAGCTCATCGCAGTGCAGTCGAGCTAGGTCAGGCATGGGCGGTAACGGCCGAAGAGCAATTGGCTGGCCGAGGGAGACTAGATCGCGCCTGGTCGAGCCCATGGGGTGCTGGTATCGCTCTGTCTATTTGTTGTTCTACGCAAGAGGTCGACGGTTCATTGTCGAGTGTGCCATTGCGGGTTGGGGTGGCGATTGTTAAGGCACTTCGCGATCTGGGTGTCTTGGCTCACGTGAAGTGGCCTAACGATGTAGTCACCTCAGACGAACCGATGCGCAAGCTCGGTGGCGTGCTTGTTCAGTTACATGACGACGTACTAGTTATCGGCATGGGCATCAACGTGTCACTTCAAGCTGACGAACTCCCGACTGAGCAGGCAATGTCCTTGTCATTAATGGGACATGAGTCAATAACTCGAGAGAATGTGATCGCGCACGTCATCCAGAGTGTTAATGCAGAATTGCACAATGTCGAGTGGCGATCCGATTACCGCCGCTTAAGTCGAACAATTGGACAGTCAGTTTGTGTGACTCGCATCAATCACGACGATGTGATTGGCACGGCATCGGACATTTCTGAGTCAGGTGCTTTGTTAGTTGACACAGATGAAGGGCTCATTGAGATATCTATGGGAGACGTTCATCATCTACGACCTGCAAAATAGGCGTAGTCTAAAAGGGTGCCACGCGTATTAGTCGTTGAAGACGACCTAGAAATTGCCGAGCCTCTTGTTCGCACATTGCAGAGCGAGGGCTATACCGTTGCGCACGTAGACAATGGATCAACTGCGCTCGACTTGATCGCACAAACAAATCCAGACGCCGTTGTGCTTGATCTTGGGTTGCCAACAATTGATGGCCTCGACGTGTGTCGCACTCTGCGCGATCGCGGCGACGATGTTCCTATTCTGATTCTCACCGCGCGCACAAGCGAATTAGATCTCGTCGTTGGTCTTGACGCTGGCGCTGATGACTACTTGCAGAAACCATTTCGATCTTCCGAGTTACTTGCTCGGCTTCGTGCACTTCTGCGCCGATCTGCAGGTGTGACTGGCGACGTACTGACAAGTGGAGATTTGTATATCGACACCCAAGCTCGCCTGTGTCGCATCGCCAACGAAGTCGTTGCGCTTACGCCAACCGAGTTTGATTTATTGGAACTCCTCATTCGCAACACTGGCCAGCTCATTACGCGCCAACGAATCTTGCGAGATATCTGGGATACGGACTGGAGTGGTTCGACTAAGAGTCTGGATATGCACATGTCTTCGTTGCGCCGCAAGATCGGCAAACATGGCGACAACATTGCGACAATTCGAGGACACGGCTACCGGTTCGACGAGGCGTAGTCGTGGTCTCACGCATTCGTACCTTTATCTTGTTGGTTTTCATACCTCTTTTTGTTATCTCGGGAATTGCAACAATGTTGTGGGTTCAATCTCATTACGAAGTGAATTCCACCGCGAGACTTGATCAGTGGCACTGGTCTGTAGGAATACAAGCAATTGTCACGTTGGCTACGTGTGCCATGGTGGTTGCCGCATCTGCTTTAGCTCGTTCAGTTGCTGCGCCGTATCAACAGATGAACGCATCAATCCGACGCATTGCTAATCGCGAATTTAATGTTGTGCCATCCCCAACTAACATTCCAGAACTCGACGAAACGTTGCAGGCGCTCTACGCAACTGCGACTGCTGCTCGTCGTCGTCTCGATGCTGAGCGCACTCTTGCAG
>CANFIL010000131.1 GCA_947447095.1 Actinomycetota bacterium
CTATTCGGATATCGACCCTAAATTAACCCCGCGTTCAGTTGCCTCTCCGCAAGTTGATGGTGAACTAGGTGCGCAGCAAAGTCTTGAAGAGAAAATCTTTGACAACATTTGGTTGTTGTTTGTGGGCTTAGTTGGATTAATTGCGTTCTTCATTCGCTTAACTATCGTTCGACGACGTAAAAGAATGCAGTAACCAGTTGCATTAAGGCTAAATTCCTTGGATGTGGGCTAGCGTTGACCTATGACAAAGCGCCTGCGCGTAGCTGTGATCTTCGGAGGTCGCAGCAGCGAACACGAGATTTCGTGCATTTCGGCGGGCAGTGTCTTGCGCGCAATTGATCGGGATCGATACGACGTTGTCCCGATCGGCATTACACACGAGGGTCAGTGGGTGCTTGAATCCGACAATGCTGATCGCCTCAAGGTCATTGATGGAATCTTCCCCCAGGTCGATTCCTCCGCGGCTCCGGTGCTGTTCACTCCGGACCCCAGCGCAACGGAACTCGTCGTTCAATCTGATATTCCTGACGTCCTTGCTCAGGTCGATGTGGCATTCCCAGTTCTGCACGGACCATTCGGCGAAGACGGAACCATTCAAGGCTTGCTCGAACTCGCTGGAGTTCCCTACGTTGGCTCTGGTGTGTTCTCGTCAGCGGCGTGCATGGACAAGGCGCACATGAAGTCAATGCTTCGCGCAGCCGGGCTTGCTGTCGGTCCGTACGAAGTCATTAGTGATCACCAATGGAAGTTTGAAAAAGAACAATCGCTCACACGAGTTAGTCGACTGGGCTTGCCAGTGTTCGTAAAGCCAAGTCGCGCTGGATCTTCTGTTGGCATCTCAAAGGTCAAAGAGTATTCCGAACTTGAATCTGCAATCGAAGCTGCGCGATTACACGACCCCAAGATCATCATCGAAGCCAGTATCGAAAATAATCGCGAAATCGAATGCGGTGTTCTCGGTGGGGCAGAGGGTCCGAGGGCAAGCGTTGTTGCAGAAATTATCGTGCGCGAAGGCCACGAGTTCTATGACTACGAAGCCAAGTATGTTGATGATTCAGTGGAGCTCGTCGTCCCGGCTGCGCTATCCGATGATGTCTCAGACCGTGTTCGCGCAATGGCATGCGAAGCGTTCACGGCGCTTGATTGCGAAGGCTTGGCTCGCGTTGACATGTTCATTAGTGGTGAAGACATCGTCGTGAATGAAATCAACACGATGCCTGGCTTCACGCCGATCTCGATGTTTCCTCGAATGTGGCAAGAAACTGGAAAGTCTTATCCAGAACTTGTTGATGGTTTAATTCAGGACGCAGTGCGTCGCGGTACTGGCCTGCGTTAAGGCTCAATAACGACGTAGTGCCCAAGAGTCTCGGCAATATCTGCAAGAGCTCCGGTCTCGGGTGCGTATTCAGACGGAACTGTGACACTTAACGGCATGGCGATTGACTTGCAGTAGAAGCGATAACCGTGAGTGAGCTTCTGCGGTGACCACGTGATCCCATTGACCAGAATGTCGCCATCCTCTGGGACGAAACCTGCTGGCGCAGATTCGCCGCATCTCAGTGTGATTACAGGAGAACCCCAAACTGCCGAGTACTTTTCGATATGGCTCGCAGTGGGCTCAACAACGCGGCGACCTTGAGTGGCCACTTCGCCGGGCAATTCAGAAACCAGCTTTTCGCAGTAATCCTTATCGCCGCCTGCGATCCAGTAATCGTCAACGGCAACCGTTCGTGCGCCACACGCAGACAGCGCCAAAACGGTGAGCATGCATGCACCCACAACACGAAGGTCTCGGAGTGTGCGGTGCATGTGTCCATTCAAGCACCTCGCCGAATGACCCCAAGCGTTGCACAGGCTAGCGTTGAGCCATGAGCACCGAGCAAACAATTGCAGAAATTGGCGAGTTTGCGCTCATTGATTTGATTGCACAGCGACTTCGCCCCGCAGATTCAGCTACCGTTCCCGTCAGCATCGGCGATGATTCAGCCGTCGTGAGTGCGCGAGGCGATCAAGTAGTTGCATGCCTGGACATGATGACCCAAGGCGTTCACTTCCGTCTGGATTGGTCCAGTGCGAATGACATCGGTCGTAAAGCGGCCGCTGCAAATCTTGCAGACATTTTCGCCATGGGTGCTACGCCAACAGCATTGCTTGTCGGGTTGAGCTTGCCAGAATCGACACCGGTGGAATGGGTACTCGAACTTGCCGATGGCCTAAGTGCTGAGGCAGAACTAGTCAACGTCTCGGTTGTCGGCGGTGACATCGTTCGGTCCGAAACAATCACGATCAGCGTGACGGCACTTGGCGAACTGCAAGGTCGCACTCCGATTCTTCGCGGCGGTGCACAAAGCGGCGATGTTGTCGCCGTTGCTGGCCGGCTCGGTTGGGCGCAAGCCGGCTTGCTGATGTTGCAACGGGGATTCCGTTCGCCGCGCAACCTCGTGAGCGCACATCGCGTTCCAACGCCCCCATACGAATTGGCCCAGACTGGCCGTAATGCTCACGCCATGATTGATGTGAGCGATGGACTTGTCTCTGACCTCGGCCACCTTGCACGAGCTTCAAACGTTGGCATTCACATCGATAGCAATTCGCTGACTGTGCCCGATGAACTCGCAGCAACCGCATCAGCCTTCGCAGGCGATGCGATGCAGTGGATCTTGACCGGGGGAGACGACCACGCGTTTGCGGCGACATTCTCGGATGCGCTGTCGGTGCCAACAGGCTGGCAGATCATCGGTCATGTCACGAGCGACTTAGCTGGCGTTTATGTGGACGACGAATTACAGCTGACTCGTGGCTGGGATCACTTCGCAAAATAGTTGTGTGCAAGCACAAGAAAACCCCGCCTGAACCAGACGGGGTTTTCTTAAAAGTTGCTTAATTAGGCGCGAACGACCTTGCCGGCCTTGATGCACGAGGTGCAAACATTCAGACGCTTAGGGGTCTTGCCGACCAACGCACGCACTGACTGGATGTTTGGATTGAATCGACGATTGGTACGACGATGCGAGTGCGAAATGTTGTGGCCAAAGCCTGGGCCTTTAGCGCAGACGTCACATACAGCAGCCACTTTGACTCCTTGGATAGAAAGATTGGATAGCCCGCTAAGAATACCTGCGAATAGGGCAAAAGTTCAATTTGGGTTCGAAGCAGGGCCTTGACATGGCTTACAGATACCCTAAAGAGGTGCGAAACAAGGCGACCGACGGCAATCCTCAGGTCATTGATGCCCCAACCTTTCGCCGCATAATCCGCAGGTTTTATGCACTTTTGCAGGCAAATGAGCAGCTTCTCAACGATTTGAACGTCTTTCCAGTGCCAGACGGCGATACGGGCACTAATTCGGTGCTCACCCTTCAGGCGGGGCTGCAAGCGCTCGACAAGGGCCGGTCGGACCTCTCAGCGGTCATAACTGGGCTGGCAAAGGAACTGGGCATGGGTGCCCGTGGCAATTCTGGCGTCATCTTGGCCGAGTACCTGCATGGCTTTGCAGAGCGCGCCGAGCCCACGATGTCTGCTCACCAGTGGCATGCCGCGTTGCAGTCGGCTGCGACTCTGGCAGGAGAAGCCGTATCGGTCCCGCGCGAAGGCACGATGCTGACGATCGCACAAGTGGCAGCCAGTCACGAGCCAACTGAAAACTTTGCTGAATACGTCGTAGCA
>CANFIL010000132.1 GCA_947447095.1 Actinomycetota bacterium
CTTGCACTCGCTACGGGATACGCTGTCGCCACGGTTGGAACAATTAGTGCCATCATCGGCGGTTCCCAGAAAATTCTGCCACTCATGCTGATCGGCACCTTTTTGATAGGCGCGTCCTCTGCAGCAAACTACCAATCCCGTTTTGCTGCGGCAGATCTATCGACACCTGACACTCGAGCGCGAGATCTGTCATTTGTGGTGTGGGCATCGACAATTGGTGCGGTCCTCGGACCAAATCTCATGGCACCATCTGGCAACCTGGCTACAAGTTTGGGATTGCCGAAACTCACTGGTCCTTACGTGCTAGCTTTTGCAATGCTCATACTTGGCGCGGCAAACATTTGGATCAGACTCAAGCCAGATCCTTATCTAGCGCATCTCGAGATGACACATGGAACGCACGGGGAACGTCCCGCAAAGATCCCGGCAAGAAAAGTACTCGCCTACATCTCGGGCGTACCTAATGCACTCCTTGGCCTCTTAGCGATCTCTATCGGTCACGTAGCAATGGTGTCCATCATGGTGATGACACCTGTACACATGTCTCACGTGGACGTATCCCTGAGCATCATCGGCATTGTCATCAGCGTGCACATCTTTGGCATGTACGCATTTTCGCCGCTTCTTGGGCGATTAAGTGACTCCATAGGCCGAATCAAAGTTATCCAACTCGGAGTGATCTTGCTTTTGCTAGCTGCGATTATTGCTGGGTCAAGCGACCCAATGAATTCTGCGCAACTTGGCATTGGGTTGTTCTTACTCGGCTTGGGTTGGTCCTGCACACTCATTGCAGGTTCAACTCTGCTCACAGAATCAATTTCTGATGATTTTCGTGCCAGTGTGCAAGGTGCATCAGATACCGTCATGAATCTCTCAGGAGCTATCGGTGGCGCTATTTCCGGCGTCATCATTGCCACCATGAGTTACGGCTGGCTGTGCGCCCTAGCTAGTGCGCCAGTCCTTGCTCTTGGACTCTTTGCTACGAAACGGGCTGTTGCTGCGTAATGCAGTGAATGCCGCCACCTCGGGCAAAGATTTCCTGCGCATCAACGAGCACAATCTCGCGACCGGGGTACACCGACTCCAAGATTGCCTTGGCGCGATCATCAGCAGGATCATCAAACGCACACAGAATCACAGCATCGTTACAGATGTAGTGGTTGATGTAGCCCTGATCGACAAATCCTTTGTCATCTCGAATTCTTTCAGGTGCAGGAACCGGCACCAATGTGAAATTCGTGGCACTTAAAACTTCAAGAAGCTCTTTTGTGATCTCAAAGTCGGGATGCTCAGGGTTTTGCTGATCGTGATACAAAATCGTATTGGCATCTGCAAAGCAGGCAAGAATGTCAACGTGACCACGCGTGCCAAAGTCTTCGTAGTCGCGAGTTAATCCACGCTTAAACCAGATCACTTCGTTCACACCAAGAGTGCGAGCAAATTCTGCTTCCAGATCAGCTTTTGATAATTCTGGATTGCGGTACGGATCAAGCTGCACGGTTTCAGTAACAAGAAGTGTTCCAGCGCCATTTGTATGTATGCCGCCGCCTTCATTCACTATGGGTGAAACCACTGTGGGAACGCCTGCTTGAGCAATCACAAACGGAGCGACTTCACTATCGTGATCCCACTTTGCCCAATGCTGAGCGCCCCAGCCGTTGAACACCCAGTCGACAGCACACAAATCTCCATCAGCATCACGCACGAAAGTCGGACCCATATCACGCATCCACGCATCGTCGAGCGGGGCAATGACGATCTCAACGCGTGGATCTAACCACTCTGCAGCGATATCGGTGTCGCGAGGATCAACGACCATGGTGAGTGGTTCAAATCGCACAATGGCGTTTGCAACATTGGCCCAGGCAGCACGAGCATCATCCATGCCGTCTTCATCTTCAAATGCCATGTAGCCAGCCGTTGGCCATGCCATCCATGTGCGTTCGTGACGTTCCCATTCCGCAGGCATTGTGTAAGTCATAGAAAAACTCTATCTAAGGCTAGATGGGCTAAAGGTCTATAATGTGGAACAACGGCAACGGGGCCCCAACGTCGACAACTAATTTCTGGAGGACCCGTGCAGCAACCCACTCCCACACTTTCCTTCGAATTTTTTCCCCCCAAGGACCAAGCGGGCGAATCAGTTTTGAGGGACACCATAGAAGCACTCGCGCCTTATTCACCTGACTTTGTTTCCGTAACTTACGGCGCCGGAGGTTCGACCCGAGATCGTACAGTGCGCATTGCTTCGGAAGTAATTTCCCGACTAAAAGTGCCTACTTACGGGCATCTGACACTGGTAGGTTCTACCGTCGCGGATCTGGAAGGCGTCATATCCGAATATGAGCGAATCGGAATCCATGGAGTTCTTGCCCTGCGCGGCGATCCTGTGGGCGGTCCCACGGCTGCGTGGACACCTACTGAAGGTGGCTTCACATTCGCGCATGAGTTGGTTGAACTCATCAAGGCTAAATCCAATCTAGAAATCAGTGTTGCTGCATTTCCTGACGTTCACCCAGCTTCAAATGGAAACTTTGTTCAAGACATTCAAGTACTTCTACGCAAGGAACAAGCAGGAGCGACTTCAGCAATCACTCAGTTTGTTTTTGATAGTGGCCGATTTGAAGCTTTAAGTGAAGCCCTGGAATCACGTGGTTCACATCTCAAACTTTTTCCAGGAATTATGCCAGTGACAAATTACAGCCAGATTGTGCGCATGCTTGAACTCAGTGGCGGCTACATGCCCAAGGCCACACGCTTACGATTTGCTCGATATCAAAACGATGAAGCTTCTCTCAGGGCTCTTGGAATCGACATTGCTGTGCAAATTTGTGAGGATGTTGTCGCACTTGGCGCTACCGGCGTTCACTTCTACACACTTAATAAGTCCAATGAGACCATAGACGTTCTTAAAAATCTCACATTCTTGGACACAAAACCTCATTCGAGTCCAATTTCCTGATGCGCCAGCAATAGTGCAGAGTAGTTGGCGTGAGCCGTAACCTAATCAACCTTGAAGCAGTAACTCTTGACTACGGTAAAGGGCCTGTTTTGGATAAGGTCTCGCTCGGACTTTCGGAAAATTCACGCATCGGAGTAGTAGGGCGAAATGGTGGCGGCAAATCGTCGCTCATTCGCATCCTTTCAGAAGCTGAACAACCGCACTCTGGTCGTGTATCTCGCACAAATAGCATTCACGTAGGCGCTCTCGATCAGATCGATACCGCAGATCCCAACGCCACTGTGCGTGATGTCGTCCTTGGCGATCAAGCTGACCACGAATGGGCAACAAACTCACTAGCGCGCGATGTCCTCACAGGACTATTCGGTGGTTTCGGCGAAGAGATTTTGCAGCGCTCTATGGGACCACTTTCCGGTGGTGAACGCCGCCGGGTAGCTCTGGCACGTCTGCTCATCACTGACCTTGATGTATTGCTCCTTGATGAACCGACCAACCATCTTGACGTGGAAGCCGTAGCGTGGCTCGCAGAGCATTTGAATGCCCGTCGTGGGTTATGCCTCGTTGTGGTGACACACGATCGTTGGTTCCTGGACGCTGTTACCGACCGCACGTGGGAAGTCGTCGATGGCAGTGTCGAAGAATACGACGGCGGCTACAGTGCCTTTGTTTTGGCCAAAGCCGAGCGCATGCGCCA
>CANFIL010000133.1 GCA_947447095.1 Actinomycetota bacterium
GGTCCGCCGGGAACTGATTTCACCGAACCAATCGTGCTATTCAACTCACCACTTGCACTCGGGGTCGCACTCTTCTTACTACTCTCTGCAGTTGCACATTTCATCGTTGCCAGCCCGATGTTCTTCGCACGCTATTCCCAAGGTTTGACCGAACATCGCAACTACTTCCGTTGGGTTGAATACGGCATCAGTTCGTCCGTCATGATCGTGCTGATCGCACAGGTCTGTGGCGTGACAGACATCGCTGCCCTCATTGCAATCTTTGGCGTTAATGCATCAATGATCTTGTTCGGTTGGCTTCAAGAGAAGTACGTTGAGCCTGGTTCAGGCGACTGGTTGCCGTTCATCTTCGGCTGCATCGCTGGCATCGTTCCATGGTTGGCCATCTTGGTGTACATCCTGAGCCCGAAGTCTCCGATCCAAGCCGATCCTCCAGGCTTCGTCTACGGCATCGTGGTCACGTTGTTCGTCATGTTCAACTCATTCGCATGGGTTCAGTACAAGCAGTACAAAGCCACCGGCAAGTGGGCGAACTATCTTCGTGGCGAACGCGCATACATCGTGCTCAGCCTTGT
Organism: Actinomycetota bacterium; assembly: GCA_947447095.1. Classification (GTDB taxonomy): domain Bacteria; phylum Actinomycetota; class Actinomycetes; order S36-B12; family UBA5976; genus UBA5976. The sequence goes on from CANFIL010000133.1 coordinate 576, forward strand.
CGCGAAGTCGCTGCTCGCTTGGCAGATTTTCGCTAACACGCTTATTCCTTAGGTTTATTTCTAAGTTTTTGAAGTGGGTTCGATTCCGCTTTGCAGCGGAGATGCGAAATTCTCACGCAAGAGGTTTTCGCGCTCAACTTCTGTTGCTGGCTTCAGGCGAAAACATTGCTACAGAATTTGCATCCCGCTAGCACGCTGTTCATATCTTTTTAGAAAATCTTCTTGGAAGTCGATAAATCATTTTTGCTATAACAGCTGATTTCACGACTGGACCAAAATGGCGGGAGTCGGAGGAGACCGCGGTGTTGTCACCTTCGACAAAGATGTGGCTGTCTTCGATGCGGGTGACTCGCTTGATGTCGATGCGCTCGCCGCGATCAACCAGGACGATGTCACCGATGGTGAAATCAGCGCCGTAATGGACCAGGACACGCTCGCCAGGAGCTAAGGCGGGGATCATGCTGAGGCCTTCAACAATGGCGAATCCCCAAGACATACCTCCATTGTGCCCGACCAACCCGTGCTGGTGCCGCCTTGCTCGATGTTGGGTAACCTTGAAGCAGCGGTTCATCCGCGAATCCAATCTTCGGAGGAAATAATGAAGTTCTTTGCACCGACAGTTACCGTCAGCGCACACTGCGACCTTCCATGTGGCATCTACGATCCAGCACAAGCTCGTATCGAAGCACTGTCAGTGAAGGCTTGCATGGAAAAGTACGCCGCATCAGACGATGCCAACTTCAAGGCTCGCGCAATCGCGATCAAGGAAGAGCGTTCACATCTTGTTAAGGATCACTTGTGGGTTCTCTGGACCGATTACTTCAAGGCTCCTCACTTCGAGAAGTACCCACAGCTTCACAACTTGTTCAACGAAGCCACCAAGCTTGCTGGCGCAACCGGCACCAAGGGCACCGTTGACGTTGCAGTTGCTGATCAGCTTCTTGCAAAGATCGATGAAATCGCAGAGATCTTCGCAGAAACCAAGAAGGCATAACTTTTAGTCATGTCGATTGTCGTTCGTCCTGCAACACCAGCTGATGTTGCACAGATGCACGACATGATTCTCGAACTAGCAATTTTCGAGAAAGAACCAGACGCTGTCATCGCCACCGAAGAGGACCTCCATCGGGCTCTCTTCGGTGGCGTTGCCGTTCCTGACAGTGAGTACGGCGATCACGACAGCATGGAAGTTGCGCGAGATCGCGCCGATACTCCATCGGGTCAACCGGCCGTTTTCGCTCACGTAATTGATGATCCGGAAAGCGATGGCCTTGCGGGCATGGCGATCTGGTTCCTGAACTACAGCACGTGGGAAGGACGGCACGGCGTCTACCTCGAAGACCTTTATGTGCGACCACAATTTCGTGGCCAGGGTTATGGCAAGGCACTCATGTCTGAGTTGGCAAGAATTTGCCAAGAAAATAACTACACGCGTTTCCAATGGTGGGTCCTGACATGGAACCAACAAGCCATTGATGTCTACGAAAAACTTGGCGCTGTTGCTCAAGACGAGTGGATGGTTTACCGCCTCACTGGCGATTCCCTCGCCGAACTCGGTTCTTAATTAACAACCTGTCCGATTTGCGCGCATTCGTGCGTTAGCGTTTTGCCTGTGGCAACTATTCACATTTCAGTACCTGCTCAAGCGGAGTACGTAGGTCTCGTCCGAAGCACCAGCGCACATGTCGCAGCACAGTGCGATCTCACAATGGATCAAATCGAGGACTTGCGACTTGCAGTCAACGAAGCCTTCGCGTTCCTGGTTGACCCTACGTCGGATAGCAACATCGACATTACTTTCGTTGTTGATGGATCAACGCTGTCGATTACATTGAAGAGTTCACATACCGCGCAAGAGCCGGATCGCAATTCGTTCGGCTGGACCGTGCTGTCCGCCCTAGTGAACGAAGTTGCCAGCTCACGTAACGAGCATGGTCGCATCATCATCGAACTCACGGCAATGGCGGGCGTGAGTGCCTGAAGCTGACTCGCGACATCACGATCGCGAGATGCTCGAGCAGTTGGCGGCTCTTGATGCCAACAGTCCTGAACGCGAGGCACTTCGCGCTGCGTTGATTGAGCGACACTTACCCTTGGTTCACTTTTTGGCCCGAAAGTTCATGGATCGTGGCGAGCCTCTGGACGACCTTGTTCAAGTTGGAACTATCGGCCTGATCAAGTCAATTGATCGCTTTGACCCTTCGATGGGATTTGAATTCTCTACTTTCGCGACGCCCACAATTGTTGGCGAGATTAAACGTCACTTCCGCGACAAGACCTGGGCAATTCGCATTCCTCGTCGACTTCAAGAACTTGGCGTTCAGGTAAGTAAAGCGCGTGAAGAACTCACTCATGCACTCGACCGCTCGCCTACTCCAGCCGAGATCTCCAAGAAACTCGACATTGATGTTTCGGAAGTAATTGAAGCAATCGAAGCTAACTCGGCGTACAACACGGTCAGCATTGACGGTGGCAATGCTGAGGATTCACCATCGCTGGGTGACACTCTCGGCGCGTGGGACGATGCGCTCGACAATGTTGAGTATCGGGAATCGCTCAAACCGCTCATCGCTGCAATGGATGAACGTGAACAAACCATTTTGTTGCGCAGATTTTTCGATAATAAAAGCCAGAGCGAGATCGCTGCCGAACTTGGCATCAGCCAAATGCATGTTTCACGAATTCTCAACAAGACGCTTACACAATTGCGTGAAGCGTTGTCGTCGTAACTAGTCGTTACGAAAGATTGCATAGATGCCCGTTGCGGCCAATAGCAGAATCACTAGCCCTGCAAGTTTTGCCTCGGAGCCAGTTCCACTGACGAGTGTGTACGCGATAATTCCCGCGAAAAGTTGGGACATCATGAATGGCGTACGCGACCATTGCTTGCCCTTTTTGATCCCTTGAGCCAAGAGCAGCATCAGGACACCAAAGATTGTGAAGATTCCCGCCAAGATCGTTGGAGCACCAACTGTGCTGTGAACACGATTAGCATTCACCACCACCGAGATCGCATACGCGATCAACGACGCGGCTTCAATGAGCCCTACACC
>CANFIL010000134.1 GCA_947447095.1 Actinomycetota bacterium
ATGCTGAACGAGTCGAGAATCGTGCGTAATTCCGCTGACCCATACTTCGCCAGCAACTGGTGAGTGTGTGACGTTGGCTAACGCATCGAGCAAGATACGACGTGGCTGTGGCCTAAGAATTGCCATGTCACCACTTAACTCGCATTGTTGGTGGCTTGGTTGTTGATGGTGGCACCTTTTGTTGCGCGAGTGCATACGTCATCACTGTGCGCCAAACCGGTGCAGCCACTGTACTACCCCAGTGACCATTCTTTGGATTGTGAATCATCACTGCGATGACCAACGATGGATTTTCCGCTGGTGCAAAACCTACGAATGATGCAGTGAAGCCGCTGTAGCCGCCAGTCTTATCGCTGAAACGGTTTGCAGTACCAGTCTTGCCAGCAACACGGTAGCCAGGAATTTTTGCATCAGGCGCAGTACCTTGCGGACCAACTACGCTTTCTAGCATTTCACGAACGGTCTTAGCCGTAGTAGCGCTAACCACGCGAGTACCTTCACTGGCAGCAGTCGCTGACTGAGTGCCGTCAGGATTTGTATAGCCAGCAACGAGGCGCGGCGTCATGCGTACCCCATCATTTGCGATCGTTGCGTAAACCGATGCAACTTGAAGAGCAGTGACTGAATATCCTTGACCGAAAGCCAACGTAGGAAATGTGGTTCCTGACCATTGCGAATCATTCTTCGGGTCAGGCAAAATACCCGCAGCTTCACCCGGGAAGCGCAGACCGGACTTTGATCCGATGCCAAACTTCTTTGCGTACGACAGCCACTTTTTAGCACCGATTTTTTCGGCCGCCAAGATGGAACCCATGTTGCTTGACTGCGCCAAAACGCCATTGAGCGTTAAGTGCAAGGTTCCATGTGGTTCGTGGTCATGGAAGACAGTTCCCCCACGCTTGAGTCCAGAAGGCACCGTGATTTTTGTCATCGGATTTGCCTTGCCTTCTTCGATGACAGCTGCCATCGTCAGGATTTTGCCTGTCGAACCTGGTTCGAATGAATCTGTAACAGCTTCATTGCGCTTGGCGTGATCATCAGTCTTGTATGGGAAGTTTGGATCAAATGTTGGCGACGTTGCCATCGCCAAAATGTTTCCAGTCTTTGGATCCATTACAACGACATCTCCGCCTTCAGCCTTTGCGGTTTTGATGCGCTGCGCCAAAGTACGTTCAGCAAGAGCCTGAAGATCGCGATCAATCGTCAAACGAACAGTCTGGCCATCAATGGCATCGATGCTGTGCTTCTCGCTCGTTGGAATCTCACGGCCATCGACTCGCTCAACCGTTTGCTTTCCATCAATTCCACCAAGCTGCTTATCCAGCGCATATTCGAGACCGCCAAGTCCGTGACCTTCGCCACCGACATAACCAACGATGCTTGCTGCGAGATGACCCGCTGGGTATTCCCGAATGGTAGTTGGCTCGCTAAAAATGCCCGGCAGGCCAAGTTCAGCAACTTGCTTCCATTTTTCTGGTGTGACGCCCTTGGTGACGTAAGCAAACGCCCGCTTACCTGTGATGCGCTTTTCAATGCGCTTTGGATCCATGCCAAGAATTGGAGCTAGTGCAAGTGCAGTGGTATGTGCGTTCTCGATGAGACGCTGATCGGTCGTGATGTTTCGCGCCATCACTGTTGTTGCAATCGGCACTCCATTGACGTCAGTGATCATGCCTCGAAGCGCTGGAAGAACTGCGGTCTGTAACCGTGAGTTTTCGGCAGTAGCAGCCAACGCTGGACCGTGAATCACCTGCAAGTCAACGAGACGAGCGCTAAAGATCGACATAAAGAATAAGAACCATGCCATCATCCAACGCATACGACGATGTGGGTGCTTCAACTCAACAAGACGCGGGCCTTGTGGCGGCATCGGCGGACGGCGCTGTCCCGGCCGCTGTTGCGGCGGTGCTACGCGAGTTGGAGTTGCCATGGATTAGTTACCTTCACCTGCGGCAACACGCTTGCCGAGGATCTTGTGATCCGACAGGCGAAGAAATACTGGTGTAGCGGCAGGGACCATGCCCATGCGATTAGCCATGATCAACAAGTGCTCTGGCGATTCAGCACGCGCTACATCGCCTTCGAGTCGTTGGCGATCAGCAGTTTTGTGCGACAACTCAATTTGCAATTCGTGCTTTTGGAAAGAGGCTTGGGCGGCCATTGTGTTAACAACCAGCAACATCAACATGCCAGCGATCAACATGCCACAAAGAATGAATGCGAATGTGCGGTTGCTTGCCTTGCCCTTGGGGACCGCAACCGGAATTGCTTCGATGATCGGATCAAGTACGAGAGGCTTGACGCGTGTCAGATGTCCGCGCGCACGCTTTGGCATAGTCGAAGGTGTTACTCGAGGGGCGCGTGCTGGCATTGCGCTCATGCGGCTACTCCAATTCGTTCGGCGGCACGCAAACGCACAGATGCAGAGCGTGGGTTGGCTTCAATTTCTTCTTCCGTTGCACCTTGCGAGCTGCGTGTCAGCAATTCGAGCCAAGGCTTGTCAGAGTCTGGGATAAATGGCATGTCGACTGGAGTAGTGGTTTCACTTCCAACGCGGAATGCATTCTTTACAATGCGATCTTCGAGTGAGTGGTACGACAACACGACAATGCGTCCGCCAACTGCCAATGCATCGAGAGCTGCGGGAATTGCCCGCTCGAGTACTGAAAGTTCATCGTTGACTTCAATGCGAAGCGCCTGGAATGTGCGCTTTGCTGGATTGCCGCCGGTGCGACGGGTTGCAGCTGGAATCGCATCGCGAACAACAGCAACAAGTCGATCGCTTGTTGAGAACGGCTGAATTTCGCGTTCGCGAACAATGGCTTTGGCAACGCGCGATGCAAATCGCTCTTCACCGTAAACACGAAGGATGCGAGCCAGATCGCGCTCGTCGTATGTGTTCACTACATCTGCAGCCGTGCGACCAGTCGTTGCGTTCATGCGCATGTCCAACGGAGCAGTCTGTGAGTAAGCAAAGCCTCGCTCGGCTTTATCAAGCTGCATTGATGAAACACCAAGATCAAAAAGGAAACCGTGAACTTCAGCGATGTTGAGCGCAGCAAGTTCTTCTTCGATTCGGTCGTATACCGAGTGCACAAAGTCAACGCGACCAGCAAAACGTGAAAGGCGCTCGCGTGAATGATTTAAAGCTTCGGTGTCGCGATCGAATCCAACAACGCGTAGATGAGGGAAACGCTCAAGCGCTGATTCGGTGTGGCCACCAAGTCCCAATGTGGCGTCGACCATGATTGCACCATCGTGTGAAATCGCAGGTGCTAACAGGTCTAGGCAGCGTTGCTCAAGAACTGGCACATGCGAATACGCGGTCACAACGCACCAGCGATTCCAATGACAGCCTCAAGTCCCCGGCCGTTGGTGAGCCTGGCACCGGGGAAGGTGCGCCAGGTTCGTCCCAACGGCCGAAGGCCAAAGGGTGTCATTGTCTGTGTCATGGCAGGATCTCTTCGTCGAGCGTTGAGAATCCTGGTTCTTGAAGAGCTAAGTAGTGATCCCATGCCGCTGTGTCCCACACTTCAATGCGAGTATCAGCACCGACAACAACGAGATCGCGGTTCAAACCGGCCCATTGACGCAGTGGCGTTGGAATGGTGACGCG
>CANFIL010000135.1 GCA_947447095.1 Actinomycetota bacterium
ACAACGGAAACCTCTATCTTGAAGATGGTTTGCACCGAGCAGTACGCGCAGCTTTGCAAGGTCGTACTTCGCTACATGCGCGCGTTTTCGAGATTGCTTAAAGTCGTCCTGCTTCGTGTACCCGCTTAAGAAATTCTTGAGTTTCAGGTAGCTGCGGATTCGAAATAACTTGAGACGCGGGTCCACGTTCCACAATTCGACCTGATTCCAAGAAACATACTTCGTCTGCAACTTGAGTTGCGAAACCCATTTCGTGAGTCGCAAGAACCATTGTCATTCCGTCGTGCTTAAGATCACGAACGATTGATAAAACTTCGTTGACTAGAACTGGATCAAGAGCTGACGTAACTTCATCAAGTAACAACAGTCGTGGGCGTACCGCAATCGAGCGAATAATTGCGACACGTTGCTGTTGGCCGCCGGAAAGTCGATCAGGAAATTGAAAAGCTTTATCAGCTAAGTCGAAACGTTTAAGAAGTTCGATTGCTTGCTCTCGGGCTTCTTCTTTGTCGACACCATGGACCCGAATAGGTGACAACGTGATGTTATCGAGCACGGTCATGTGTGGAAATAAATTGAATGACTGAAAAACCATGCCGAGACGCCGACGGACAACATCTACATCGATTGCAGGATCTGTGATTTCTTCACTATCAAGGTGGATCGAACCATCATCAATGTCATCAAGGAGGTTGATACAACGTAACAATGTTGATTTACCAGAACCGGATGCACCAATTAAAACTGTGGCGGTGTGTTCCGGGACCTCAATCGAAAGATCGTGCAATACAACTTCATCGCCGAATGATTTGCGTACATTCTTAACATCTAGAACATTCATGCGGCACCTTGCGCATTCTGTCGATCAATAGAACGTAAGAGAGTGCGATCTGTGTAACGGGTTAATGGAACGGTTATGCACAAGAACAATAATGCTGCGACTACGTAAGGCGTGTAGTTGAACGTTCGCGAGCCCTCAATTTGTGCTGCGCGTACTGCGTCAATCACTCCCAAAATACTGACAAGGCCAGTGTCTTTCAACAATGCCACGAGGTCATTCAGTAGCGGTGGAATTACCCGCTTGATTGCTTGCGGTAGAACGACGTAACGCAGCGTTTGAGAGTTGCTCAGTCCAAGCGAGCGCGCGGCGGCCCGCTGACTTGGATGTACCGAGAGAATTCCACTTCGAAGAACTTCTGCTACGTATGCCGAATAGGTGAGGACGACCGCCACGGTTCCAAGCACTAAGACGCTTGATGTCAGCCCATGAATCCGCAGCGCCGGAACACCAAAACCAATCAGCAAAATAACTAGCAACAACGGGACGCCACGGAAAATATCAACGTACGCCGTTGCCAAAATACGAAATGGCGTCAGGGCCGCTGACCGAGATGTTCGCAAGAGCGCCAACGTCATCGCAATGATGCCAATCGCGATTGATGCGATTACCGTCAGCATGATATTCGTAACAAGTCCACGCACGACAAGATGCAAAACCGCTCGGCCATAAGAAACATCGAAGAACGTTTCCTTAACCACGGTGAATCCTGGTGAAGTAACTACGGCAAAGACCAATGCGCCGAGAACAACCACTGAAGAAAGAGTCGCGATGGCTATGCGCTTACGCGCAAGAACTTTGCGCTGAGCAATGCGCTCAAGTTCGCGTTCGCTTGGTGCCCACGACGAAGCCCGACCCACTGAATCGTGGATCGGGCTGTCGTTAGTACTCATGGAAACAATTACACCAGTTACTGAAGTACTGGTGCACCTGCGGATGCTGCAAGCCAAGTATCGGCAAGCTTGGCAAGGGTGCCATCTGTGGTCAATGCATCAACAGCTTGCGACACACATGCTGTCAGTGGGCTGTCCTTTGCAAGTAGCAGACCGAAGTTATCGCCGCTACCACTTGGTGGAAGTTGTCCAACAATCACGCCGTTTTCAATTTCAACAGCGGTCAAGTAGAAAGCAGTTGGAAGGTCAACAACGATGCCGTCGATCTGACCGTTCTTGAGAGCTGCAACTGCTGCTGCGTTGTCGTTGAAGACCTGTGGGGTTGCACCAATTTGGTTGGTGATGATGTCGACAGCAGTTGTGCCAACGCCAGCGCCAAGTTTTGCATCCTTGAGATCAGCAATCGTGGTCTTGCCTTCGATCTTGCTGCCCTTTGCGGTCACAACTGTTTGTGGCGTTGTGTAGTACGGGCTTGAGAAGTCAACTGCCTTCTTGCGATCATCTGTGATTGTGTACTGCTGCAAGTTGAAGTCAAATGTCTTTGGACCTGGGGTGATTGCGCCGTCGAATGTGGTGCGAACCCAGGTGACGTCTGCTGCTGCGTAACCGAGCTGTCCGGCAACTGCGTAAGCAACGGCAGATTCAAATCCGTTACCTGATTCAGGCTTGTCATCAGCTACCCATGGTGAGTAAGCAGGCTGGCCGGTTGCAACCGTGAGCTTGCCAGCAGTGAGTGTCTGCAAGCTAGCTGGTGAGCAATCTGCTGATGCTGAGGCAGTTGTTGGAGCCGCATCAGTTGTGGTGCCACCACATGCGGCTAGTAGCGCAGCGGTTGTCGCGATAGCGAATGCTGCCTTATGTGTCTTGGTGAACTTCACGTTCTCTCCTTGTATTACATCGTGCATGTTCCAACATGGTTGGCCCATGTGGGCCCGTTGTGGACCCGCGCTTGCCACTGTTGTGGCCTGGTCTTCACCGGGGGCACCCCATCGCGGTTTGCAAGGGTTGCCGGATAGCTAGCCGGGACTTGAAGCTATCGCTCTTGACCTGATGGTCAGCCTAGCAATCCAGCGCAAAGTTGAACAATTGAGCGAAAGTAAGTGCAAGACTTATGCAGTGAACACGGGACACTTTGAGTCAGCAATGCGCGATGCTCTTGAGTTGGCTCGGCAGGCCCATCAATCTGGCGATGTACCAGTGGGAGCGATTGTCCTTGATTCTCAAGGTCAAATCATCGGTCGCGGATTCAATACTCGCGAAGTCGATCACGACCCTATGTCTCATGCCGAAGTTGTCGCCATGCGTCAGGCGGCAGTGCACCTGGATTCATGGCGATTGGATAACTGCACACTCGTTGTAACGCTTGAACCCTGCACGATGTGTGCCGGTACCGCAGTTCAAGCACGAATTGCAGAAATCGTTTTTGGGGCTTTCGATGAGAAAGCTGGAGCTGTTGGATCGCTGTGGGATGTTGTGCGCGATCGGCGTCTACCCCATCGACCGACTGTCGTCAGCGGTTTGCTGGCAGAAGAATGTGCGCAGTTGCTCAGTAATTTCTTTAAAGAACAGCGTTAGTCTGCCGTTTTTCACGTGCCCGTTTTATGGGTAAAGTTGTCAACGGTGTCGTGTCCGAGCGGCCAAAGGAGCACGCCTCGAAAGCGTGTGAGGGTGCAAGCCCTCCGTGGGTTCAAATCCCACCGGCACCGCCATTTGAAATTTGCGTCAAGCAAATTGACTTAAATGGCGGAATATAGCCAGTGGGATTTGGTCAACCTTCAAGAAGATATTTGTTCTTCATCCTCGGCGGCGACCATTCAACAACTTCAGAGCTCCGCCTCGGCGGCACCGCGATTTGAAATTTGCGTCAAGCAAAT
>CANFIL010000136.1 GCA_947447095.1 Actinomycetota bacterium
CAAGCAAATTGATTTAAATGGCGGAATATAGCCAGTGGGATTTAACTAAAGCCCCTTAACGGCCGCGACAACCTTGGTCAACGATTCCTTTGCATCGCCAAACAACAACGAAGTCTTTGGATCAAACAGCACTTCGTTTTCGATGCCAGCAAAACCTGGGCGCATAGAACGCTTCAAGAACACAACTTGGGCTGCTTGGTCCACGTTGAGAATCGGCATTCCATAAATTGGTGCTGATGGATCATTCCGCGCTGCGGGATTAACAACATCGTTGGCGCCAACTACAAGAGCGACGTCGGTTTCTGCAAACTCAGGATTGATTTCATCCATTTCCTTGAGTTGCTCGTACGGCACGTTTGCTTCAGCCAGCAACACATTCATATGTCCAGGCATTCGACCCGCAACCGGATGGATTGCGTAATCGACATGAATGCCTTTTGCACTTAACAACTCGACAAGTTCGCGAATTGTATTTTGCGCCTGCGCCACCGCAAGACCATAGCCCGGAACAATAATCACCTTGCGTGCATAGCCAAGCATGATTGCAACGTCTTCAGGCGATGCTGATTTCACAGGTCGATCTTCAGTTGAGCCGCTAGCTACAGTTGCCTTTGCAGTGAAGGCACCGAACAACGTGTTCGTCAGTGGACGTCCCATTGCTTGAGCCATCATGCGCGTGAGCAACGTACCCGACGCACCAACGAGTGTTCCAGCAACGATCAGCAGAACGTTGCCCAGCACATAACCTGATGCTGCTACAGATAGGCCGGTAAATGCATTCAGCAATGAAATAACGATAGGAACATCAGCGCCGCCGACAGGAAGTACGAGAAGTACACCCATAGCAAGTGACAAGCCAAGTAATCCATAAAGCAAAGTATTCGACGGTTGAATAACCAACAGAACCGCGCTAGCTAAAGTTGCAACTGCCGCGAGCGACGTAATGTATCGACCAGCAGGAATAACAACTGGGCGTGAAGTCATCAACTCTTGGAGTTTCATGAACGTCAAGATTGAGCCCGAGAAGGAAACGGAACCAACCACAACGGTGAAAACGGTTGCTGCAAGTGCGGCTACTGTTTCATCGTTGCCGGCCGAGAGAAACTCGATTACGGAAACTACGGCAGCAGCGCCACCGCCGACACCATTAAATAGTGCAACCATCTGTGGCATTTGAGTCATCTGCACTCGCTTGGCAGCAACCCAGCCAATGATGGAACCGATCGCGATTGCCCCAATGATTAATGGCAAATGCTTTACTGGTCCACCAAAGAAATCCTGGCCATAGAAGAACGCCACTGCAGTAGCAATTGAAGCACCGGCTGCACCGAGCAGATTTCCGCGCCGAGCAGACTTCGGTGACGACAAGCCTTTGAGCGCAAGAATGAAAAGAACTGCCGCAGCGAGTTCAGCAAGACGTACCCATGTCGGTGTCATTTTGATACCTCTTGATCATTGCGAGGCTTTGGCTTGAACATTTCAAGCATGCGGTCTGTAACCACGAATCCGCCAACCATGTTGATGGAGGCCAGCACGATTGCTGCCAATCCAAGCCATAATTCGATACCGTTATCCGCTTTTCCGGTGACAAGAATCGCTCCCACAAGCACAACGCCGTGAATTGCATTCGCACCTGACATCAATGGCGTGTGCAGAACTGCTGACACCTTTGAGACGACTTCGATTCCAACAAAAATGCTCAGAATGAAAATTGTTAATAGTGAGATCGGATCCATGATTACTCACCCTTCTCTGGAAGTGGCGTCAAACCGAGATTCTCTCGGGCCATCGCGTTTCGAATTTCGCCCTGGAATACAACTGCGCTTCCAGCTACTACTTCATCGCTGTCGTCAGGAACGATGTTTCCCTCGCTGGACATCAATGTGAGTAGCGAGACTGCATTTTGTGCGTATAACTTACTTGCGTGCACTGCGAGCTGGCTTGGAACATCTTTGCAGCCAATCAAGGTCACTGTGCCGCCATTGACATCGATAGAAACGCTCTCGCCCGCAATCGAACCTTCGACATTTCCACCGGTCTCGGCAGCTAGATCAACTAAGACTGATCCTGGCTTCATCGCGCTTGTCATGTCACGGGTGACTAGCAGTGGGGCTTTACGTCCAGGTACTGCTGCTGTGGTGATCACGACATCTGATTCTGCGATGAATGGTTTGAGCGCATCTTGTTGAGCCTTGGCGCGATCCTGCCCCATCTCACGCGCATACCCGCCTGCACCTTCGAGTGCATCCAAGCCCAGGTCGATGAACGTTGCACCCATTGATTTCACTTCGTCGGCACTTGAGGAACGTACGTCATAGGCACTAACAACAGCACCAAGTCGGCGGGCTGTTGCCATTGCTTGAAGACCAGCAACACCGGCACCCAAAACAAGAACCTTGGCCGGCGGAATTGTTCCAGCGGCAGTCATCAACATTGGGAAGAATGTCGGCATGTGCTCTGCCGCTATAAGTACTGTGCGATAACCCGAGCACAGGGCCTGCGACGTTAAGGCGTCCATCGATTGTGCGCGCGAGATGCGAGGTACAAGATCGAACGATAACGCTGTCACCTTTGCATCGCTCAATGCTCGAATTTCTTCTGCATTGTGAACCGGAGAAAGGAATGAAAGTGTGACTGCACCAGACTTGAGATTCTCAATGTCACGAATTGCAAGAGCTCGGACACTTACGACCACATCAGCGCTTCCGAGCGAAGCTGAAACATCACGTGAAATCGTGGCACCAGCGGCAACATACGATTCGTCCGAATGAGCCGTGGAAATGCCGGCTCCGCTAGCAACTTCAACTGAGTGCTCGAGTTTAATTAACTTCGCGACAGCTTCAGGGACAAGTCCTACGCGCTTTTCACCCTCGTGGTGTTCGGCGGGTACATAGATCTTCATTGATACCTCCCTAACGGAGTCGTAACTTGAACTCTAAGACCCCTCGGGTGCACCCGCAACGGGAAAATTATGACTCAGAAGCGCTGCGAGCCATGCGAAATGCCGTAAAAACAAGGACAAATGAAAAAAGCGTCATCGTAATGCGCTCAGGTAGGGATGTGCCCAAATATGTGCCCAAAATAGAGGCTGGAATACCCGCAAGACCCGTTGGGATAACTAATTCCCATTGAATATTGCCCCGGCGGTGATGGGCAATGGTTCCTGAGATTGCCGTGCCTACGATGACGGCAAGGCTTGTGCCACGTGCCACTGTTGCGTCGAGACCAGCAGCAATGATGAGCGAGGGCACGATGATGATTCCACCCCCAACACCGAGCAGGCCAGCAGCTACACCGGCAACAAAGCCAATGACAACGAGCAAGACGTGCGAGGCAGTTCCACTCATCAACTGATGTGGCTGAGTCGACCACAGCAAGCGCAGAGCAGAAAGCATCAACAATCCAGCAAAGATGTACTTGAGTTCACGTACTGGAATGCGATGTAAAAGTCGCACTCCGTAATTTGCACCGACGACAGACCCAGCTAAAACGAGAATCCATGCGGACCAATCAACTTTGTCTTGTAGCGCATAACCAAGTGCACTGAACGTTGCGATGGGCATGATTGCTGCAAGCGACG
>CANFIL010000137.1 GCA_947447095.1 Actinomycetota bacterium
AACATTCGCGTATTCCAGGTCTATGGGTCGCAAGCAAGTCTGGTTTCAAAGTTGTCAGTCGGGCAGAGGGTGACATTTGTGAATACTTACACCTCAGCGAAACATAGTGTGATTTCTTCAGCCAGCGGGCGTGGCCCACGTCTTTTGCTGAACGGGAAAAACCTTTCTACTTGTGCTGGATCCTCAATGAGTTTCCGTCCGCGCACTGCAATCGGTTGGAATTCATCTGGTCATTTTTGGGTTGTCACTGCGACGATGGGCAAAGATTACAATGATGGTGGCTATCGTGTTGGCGGCAGCACACTTCGTCAAATGAGTGACTGGCTTCGTCAAATGGGGGCTACTGAGGCAGTTCGATTCGATGGCGGAGGCTCTGTTACTCAGTACATGTCAGTCAATGGTGTTGTAAAGCGGATTGACATACCCACCGATCCACAGGATAGACATGAAGCATGGGTTCGCAATGTTCCCGTTGGCATAGCTTTCGCTCCAGGTCCGTGATTCGTCAGCGTTTTGTAATGCAGCGTTAGGGCAATTTTTTGTTCATCAGTTATGGCAGACTGAACGCATGCAAATCACTACATGTCTTTGGTTCGATGGCAATGCCCGAGCAGCCGCAAATTTTTACACCAGCATTTTCCCAGATAGCAGCTTGGGCAATAACTGGATTGCTCCCGCCGATACTCCAGGCAATGCCCAAGGCGACGAAGTGGTTGTTGATTTCACGATCTTTGGTCAGCCGTTCATCGGCCTCAACGGTGGACCGATGTTTCAATTCAGTGAAGCCATCTCATTCCAGATTCCGTGTAAGGACCAAGCAGAGATCGATCATTACTGGGAAATCTTGACTGCGGATGGCGGAGAGCCTGGTCGATGCGGCTGGCTTAAGGACAAGTTCGGAGTTTCATGGCAGGTCGTATCCAGTCAAATGGAGCAATACATCGGTGGTAGTGATCCAGCAGGAGCTGCTGCGGCAACTCAGGCAATGATTGCCATGAACAAACTAGATCTTGATGCAATGCGAGTTGCATACGAAACAGCAGCTGGAGCGAGCAACTGATGCCACATGTTTCGCGTCGTACTGCTTTATCGACAACCGGTGGTGTTGCAATCGCAGGAGCACTAGCAGCCTGTGGTGCCTCATCGAAGAGTGCACCTGCGTCCTCACCAAGCGACGCGACTTCTCGAACACTTGCGAAAGTCGATGACGTGCCCGTTGGCTCGGTCTTTCAGTACACAAACCCACAAGATGGCACACCTGGCTACTTATTTCAGCCGAAAGCAGGAACTTTCCTCGCGTTTAGTGCAGTCTGCAGTCACATGGGCTGCATTGTGAATTTTGATCAAGTGGCAAACGTTTTTCAATGCCCGTGTCATGGAGCCAACTACGACGGAACTACTGGAGAAGTCACTTCGGGACCAGCTCCGCTTCCTTTGGCCAAGCCCAAGGTAGAAGTCGTTGGCGACGAGATCGTTCTAGCAGCGCTCTAACTAACGAGTTCCGGCTGCAAGGTCCTTAACGCACGCCAACAAACGGTCGATGTCCTCGACCGTGTTGTAAGGCGCGAGTCCTGCCCGAATGGCGCCGTCGTCACCAAGTCCTAGGTGACGCGATGCTTCAATCGCATAAAAACTGCTCGACGGCGCATTGACATTGTGCTTTGCGAAGTAAGCATAAGCAGTTTCGCCATCAACACCGTCGATGCTGAACAAATCCGTCGGGGTCTTTGAGCGCGCATTGCTATACAGGGTTACGTCCGGCGTGGCCTTCAGGCCATCGCGCAATCGGTGGCTGAGCGCATCTTCGTATTCTTCTGCGGCATTCATCGAAGCAATGATCCGTTCGCGACGAGTGCCATCGCCTGGAACCATGCCAGCGATGAAATCAACGGCTGCGGTGACGGCTACCAACAACTCATAGGGGAGTGTTCCCAATTCAAAGCGCATTGGGACAACTTCAGTAGATGGAAGCAACTTATCTGGATGCAAACTTTCCAGCAGCTCCGGCGATGCAGCCATCACACCAATGTGCGGCCCAAAGAACTTATAAGGCGAGCAACCGTAGAAGTCAGCTCCGATTGCCTTGACATCAATTGCAGTGTGAGCAGTCAAATGAACGCCGTCTACATAGAACAATGCACCGACAGCGTGTACAGATTTTGCAATGGCAGGTAAGTCAGGTCGCGTACCAATCAAATTTGACGCACCAGTAAGTGCAACAAGCTTTGTGCGATCAGATAAAACCGATTCAACATCTGTCACATCGAGGTAACCATTGGAGATATCAAAATCAATCCACCGAAGTGTTGCGCCACTCTTTTCTGCATAACGTACCCATGGTCGAACGTTGGCATCGTGGTCCAGGCGTGAGACCACAATTTCATCGCCCGGACCCCAGTCTTGCGACAGAGTGCGGGCAAAATCGAAAGTTAGTGCAGTCATGCTTCGGCCAAACACAATCCCGCGAGGATCTGCGCCCAAAAGATCGGCCATAGCCTGACGTGCGCCAGTAACTGCCGCTTCGGCACGTTGTTCGGCCAGCGTCATCGTTCCTTGGTTTGCTACTGGCCCTGAGAGCAAGGCTGTGATGGCTTCATAAACGCTACGTGGTGTTTGAGTGCCTCCGGGGCCATCAAAGTGCGCAGCGCCAGCATCAAGAGAAGGAAAACAGGAACGGATTCGGTCAACATCGAAAGACATGATGTCAGCCTATTGAACGGGCTAGCCTCTTGTTCGCTTAATCCACTCAGTGGGCAAAAGGTGTTCTGGCATGGGCGCTTCCCAGCCGCGCCATAAAGCCATGCCTTTAATGCTTGTTGCGAGTAAAACTGTGGTTACTTCTGCGAAGGTGATCATGTCTAGGTTGGCAAAGATTGTGAACCACCCAGCGCAGACAAGCGCGATAGAGGCATTCCAAGGTCCGCGAGACATGATGTCTGGTTGTTGGCCAAGTAGAACATCCGACAAGATTCCACCGCCTATTGCAGCGACCGTACCGATGAATATTGACGACGTATTGGACATGCCGAAGAGAAAAGCTTTCTCTGTTCCAATAATGACGAACATGCCCATCACTACTGCGTCAAGCATGAGAATCAACCACAGTGGCCGCAACAACTTATTGCCAATCAAAGTTCCTACGAGTGCACCGATCATGACTGTGGTCATGTACTTTCCATGAACGAGGACATTGACGTCTGTATTGAGCAAGATGTCTCGAAGAATGCTTCCACCGACACCCATCATCACCGCAACGATCAGCACACCGATGAGAGGTGCCTTACGTGATGTCGCAAGTGTTGCTCCGTATACCGCACCGAGTGCAACAGCCCCAATGTCAATGAGCGGAGGAAGTTGGGCAGGTGTGGCCGCGACAACTTCCGTTACGAGTGACACAGTTATTCCGCGTCCGAAGTGCGGTCAGGATGTGCGATCTTTCCGGAGTCTTCCATCAACGCAATTTGCCGAGCCAATAATGTAATGCGTCGATCCATGTCACCAAACTTGAGATAGACACTGATTGAGACATACAACAGACCGATAGCTGTCAGGTAAAGCACCAAGTCGGCACC
>CANFIL010000138.1 GCA_947447095.1 Actinomycetota bacterium
AACAGGGCCCGAGACGCACTCGGCTGCAGCACGTTGCTGTGGGTCGAGCGCAGAAAGTATGGACACTGCCCTATTCTCGCAAGGCCGTCGGACGGACTGCGAGTGGCTCGGGTTTTACAGCCCTAGAAGCGACTTGACCTGGCCGATACTTGGGTTTGTATGTGCGCTGCCATCAGGGAAAACCACGGTAGGAACGGTTTGGTTTCCACCATTCACGCTCATAACAAAGTCCGCCGAGGCGGGATCTTGCTCAATGTTGATCTCGGTGTAAGTGATGCCTTCGCGATCAAGTTGACCCTTGAGGCGCTGGCAATAGCCGCACCATGGAGTGCTGTACATCGTGAGTTGTGCGGTCATAGCTTTACTTCCTTGTCCATTCCAGCGGAATTGGCTTTCCATACCAATGTTGAATCAAATGAAAAGCAATTGTCGAATTATTCGGTAAGCGCAAGGCTTCGGTCGTGCACGCAGAATCAAATTCGTCGCGGCTGTACCAGCGCACTTCAGCCATCTCTGCTTCTTCGCGTTCAATGTCTGTGGACGTAGCAGTCGCTCGGTAGCCGAGCATAAGAGATGCCGGGAAAGGCCACGGTTGACTACCGAGGTATCGCAGTGAATCAGGCGCCACTCGAATTCCTGCCTCTTCAAACACTTCACGAACGACACATGCTTCGACAGATTCGCCTGCTTCAACGAAGCCTGCCAACGTCGAGAACCAACCCTCGGGCCATTCGTTTCGGCGACCGAGCAAAATGCGATCATCAGCGTCATTCACTGCCGCGATCATTGCGGGTTCGGTACGCGGGTAGTGATCTGAATTGTCGTGTTTACAGTGGCGGGCCCAGCCTGCCTGAGTAATAACCGTTGGATTGCCGCAACGCGGGCAATAAGAATGAGTACCGTGCCACGAATTCATCGCAACGGCTGCAATCGCCAAACCGACATCGCGGGCGCTGAGTTGAGCACCAATTCCACGCAGGCTGACCCACGATACGGCGTCCACGGTCACACGGTCGCCTACGAGCGCAACATACGAATGCTGAGCGTCGACACCAAGCATGACGGCACATTCAGCAACGACTCTGAGATCTAGATCAATTGCCTCAGGCTTGACCCAAATCAAACTGACATCGTCAGTCACAGGGACGTTACCTTCGCTCAACACCAGAACTCGCGTGTTGTCTGCGTGCCAAACTCGCTCAAGCCATTGCTCGTCTGCCCGCATTGCTGCAGCGCGATCAGTATCGAACCGAGCCAGAGGCAAATCTGCAATCATTTCCACACTGCCAGCCTATGCGCCATGCGAAGTCGGCGCATTGCGCAGTCTCGAGTCGACTAGATCAATCCCGACAAACCATCAATGTCAAGAACGTCATCGAGCGACTCGATCACACCGTCACCAACGAAGTAGAACGCGGCATCCACACTGGCGACGTCAACTCCCATGATTTGCGCCCAGGCATTCCGGTAAATATGAAGCTGTAACGGGTTAGCCGAGCCAGGAGTTCCGGTCTTCCAATCGATAACAGTCCAACGTGTGGTGTCAGTTGGATCGTCAAGTGAACCAGCAAACACAGCGTCAATGCGACCGCGCCACGTGCGAGCACCAACAACGAGTGCGAATGGAGTTTCCAGATCGTGTGGAGTTCGGGCAGCAAAAACACCAGACGTGAACGCCGCTTTCAACGTGCCGAGATCATCATCGCTGTAGATTTCAGTATCCGACGACCCTGGCAACGTATCGATGTCGAACAATCCACGTTGGCCATAGAAATTCTCCACCCATGCATGGAAAGCCGTTCCGCGATCTGCAGCTGCTGATGGTTGACGAGGCATTGGTCGAACGAGCGAACGCAAGAACGCTTGCTCGTCTTGTTGCAACTGCATCACTTGGCTGGCTGACAAACTGTTCGGCAGGCGAACTACACGCTGATTTGATTGGGCAACCGTTACCTGCTTGAGAAGTGCTTCGATATCACTGTCCCACGATGCGGCAATCTCCAACTCTGCTTCGCTCAATGACCGATCAACTGAATCATTCAACACAACACGTTCGGCCTGAGTTTGAAGTTGGGCAATGACGGTGTCACTGACTCGAGCAGGCCATAACGGATCAACCTTGGTTTCAAACTGAGGATTCTTGGCACCCTTTTCTGGTGCTGGCTGCCACTCCACCTCATTTGTTGCAAATCCCTTTAGAGTCTCAAGGAATTCGCTGGGGTGCCTTGGCGTTGACTGCGTACGTCCCCACCAATGCGAGCTTGCAATCACAAGCTTCTCAGCACGTGTAACTGCAACATAAATCAAACGATCTTCATCAACCCTGTTGACGCCTTGGAGATGTGACTTGTGAGCCTTGAAATCGTCTTCAATCGTTTCAAGCGCACCTGGGTAAGCAACAACATCTGGGTGCTGCTCGACAAGGCGATACCTATGAGGCACAACGTAAGGCTTGGTATTCCAATAATCTTCCGCTTTTGTGCTGGGAAACTTTCCCTTGATAATTCCTGGCAGCGCCACGATAGGAAATTCCAAACCTTTGGACTTATGAATTGACATCACAGTGACAGCGTCGTGCAACGTCGGTAACTCAGCGTCTACAGATTGCCCAAAGCGATCACTGTCGCTGATGTAAGCCACGAATGAATGAAGCGACGAATCGCCATCAAGATTGCGGAACGACCCGGCCAGATCCATCAACATTGCTAGACGATCAAAACGAGTTGTTCCAGAGACGGTGCGGCGAGATAACGACTCGACGCCAATACCAGTTGTGCGAATAACCCGACCGATAAGATCAAGCGCGGTCTCGCCAGCATGCGTACGCAGTTCGCGTAGTTCGTTAGCCACCTGAGTCATACGCTCGATCGCTTCTACGGAATACCCCGCTTGCGACGTGGCTACGGCTTCAAGTTCATCCATCAGACTTACACGTTCAGCACGATCAACACTGGCGATTTCATGTTCGAGCTGCTCATCAATTGTTAGATGCGACTTGTCCGCCCGTGGATCGTTGCCCTTCGTGGCTTGCTTACCTAACAATGCCAAGTCTCGGGCACCAATTTGCCAACGCGGGCTCATCAAGATTCGAACAAGCGCTTGATTATTGGTTGGATCAGAAATGATCTGCAGATAACTCACAACATCGCGCACTTCTGGAAGATGCAGCAGCGCTCCGGCATCGGCAACTTGGACTGGAATGTTGCGGCGTTCTAATTCCGAAACGAAGGAATCTACCTGACTCTTTTCCCGCAACAAGATGGCGACGTCTTTAGGTTTTGCCGTTTTGAGTGCATCTTCAATTTGTTGACCGACCCATGTGACTTCGTCGCGCGAGGTCTTCGCGAGTGCAACGTGAATGTCACCTTGTGGCTTGTCTGTGTTTCCCGAACGAAGTTCTTTAATTTCAGGATGCCGATCACGAAGTCCAGCACTCAGCGCATTCGCGGTATCCAAAATGTGTTGACCCGAGCGACGATTCAGCGTGAGGTTATAAATCGCCGATGTTTCTATCTGTCCATTGCGCTTCGTTGGGAAGTCAT
>CANFIL010000139.1 GCA_947447095.1 Actinomycetota bacterium
GAATCTATGCAGCGCGTTTATGGCACCGCATGGCCAACGAAAGATGACCTTAAGGGCTATCTCACAATGTTGGAAGAGGCAGAAAAGCGCGATCATCGTCGACTCGGTGTTGAGTTGGACCTGTTCTCTTTTCCAGATGAAATTGGTTCAGGCTTGGCTGTTTTCCATCCCAAGGGTGGCGTCGTTCGACGTGCAATGGAAGATTATTCGCGAGTACGGCACGAGTCTGCTGGATACGAATTTGTTTACACCCCGCACATCACCAAGGGGCATTTGTTTGAAACGTCTGGCCACTTGGATTGGTACAAAGAGGGCATGTTCCCGGCCATGCATCTTGACGAAGAGTTGCATGAAGACGGCACAGTAAAACGCCAGGGCCAGGACTATTACCTCAAGCCCATGAACTGTCCCTTCCACAACTTGATCTTCAAGTCACGTGGTCGTTCTTACCGAGAACTTCCACTTCGCCTTTTTGAGTTTGGTTCTGTATACCGTTACGAACGCTCCGGTGTTGTTCATGGGCTCACACGAGTACGTGGCATGACTCAAGACGATGCCCACATCTATTGCACGCGCGATCAGATGCAAGGCGAACTTGTTAATCTCTTGACCTTCGTTCTTGATCTTTTGCGCGATTACGGCCTTGACGATTTCTATCTCGAACTATCAACTCGCAATCCGGAAAAATCCATCGGATCTGACGACGAATGGGAAGACGCAACAAATGCACTGGCCAACGCAGCACGCGATGCTGGACTTGATCTTGTAGAAGATCCAGGCGGCGCGGCGTTCTACGGTCCAAAGATTTCAGTTCAGGCTCGTGACGCAATCGGTCGTACGTGGCAAATGTCGACTATTCAGGTTGATTTCCAGTTGCCACAACGGTTCGAACTCGAATTTCAGGCATCTGATGGAACACGTCAACGCCCAATCATGATTCACCGCGCACTGTTCGGCTCAATTGAGCGATTCTTTGGCGTTCTACTCGAGCATTACGCAGGAGCTTTCCCCGTTTGGCTAGCGCCAGTTCAAGTTGTGGGCATTCCAATTGCAAGTGCTCATGGCGATTACCTCGATGAGATTGCCGCGCAATTGCGATCCCATGCCATTCGTATCGAGGTTGACCATAGCGACGAACGTATGCAAAAGAAGATCCGCACAGCGCAAACCCAAAAAGTACCATTCATGCTGATCGCTGGAGACGAAGACATCCAGGCAGGTGCAGTGTCATTCCGATACCGAGATGGAACTCAGGAAAATGGAGTACCAGTCGCTGACGCAGTAGCCAAGATTGTTGCGGCAGTCCGCGATCGAGTACAGGTATAGCCGTGTCCGGTGCTGACGGATGGCAACGCATTTGGGCGCCACATCGCAAGGAATACCTCACCTCACAAGCCGGTAACTACACGGACGAAACCTGCCCGTTTTGCCGCTGTCAAGAAGTAGACGATGTGCAGGGCTTGATCGTGCATCGTGGAAATCTTGCATTCGTCGTGATGAACAAGTATCCGTACGCCAGTGGCCATCTCATGGTCTGCACAAACCGTCACGTCAGCTTGTACGACGAATTGACTTTGGACGAAATGGTGGAAGTTGCTCAGCTCACTCAAAAAGCGATGACAACATTGCGCGTAGTGTCAGGCTGCGAGGGCTTTAACATCGGAATGAATCAGGGGACAGTTGCCGGCGCAGGCGTGGCAGGGCACCTGCATCAGCACATCGTTCCTCGTTGGGCACACGATAGTAATTTCATGCCGATTGTTGCCGGTACCCGAGTTATGCCAGAAATGATCGAGGAGACTCGAACGTTGTTGTCAGAAGCGTGGCTCGGTTAATTTCAATTCGGTTCCTGCAGGACGAATCGCATCACCCTGACGAATGGAACTAGCAAAAGCAAGACCAGACCTAACAACAAAATCATCTGTAGTCACTGGTGAATTCTTGCCGTGTACTCGCTCAAGTAGGATGGCGTGATCTCGGTTCCACACCCGCGCGACACCTTTGCCAATTCCAATTCCAAGCGCAAACGGTAGATCCTCAACTGAAAACATGTCGTCACCGCCGTGGACCATTGGCAACCACCGCGCTTCGAGATTGAGTAGCCAAGTCGCAAAAACATGCGCTGAGATTCCGTCATCAATGGGAGCAACATTTACCAAGCCAGACGTAATCCATGCATGCTCGACCGCCGGAATTGAAATGGGCATTCCATTTGCAAGATTGGCGAGCTGATCGTCACTCATTGCCGAATGAGCGATATCTTCAATGAGTACTTCGCGCTTCTCGGCAGTTAGCGCTACGTGCTCAGGTTCAGCACTTCTCACCGTGTGACCGTCGTGCGTACGCACATGGAGCTCGCTGGTGAGGATGTCGTAGATTCCATCAACTCCGGAGCTGTCATCATTTTCTAGTGGTAAATAGCGCACAACGAGTGATTCTTCGAGAACCCGTTCGCAGATTGCCACAACTTCATCAAAATCTGCTCTGCCCGTAACCGAATTAACTACCGAAATCTGGCGAGGGATGTCCCAATCGCTCACGGTTCGCCAAGTATCGATAACTAAAGGACTCAATCCCAGATTTCCATCAATCACCAGAACCACGGCATCAGAGGCAAGCACCACCGATTCTTCAATGCGGTCATGAAGTACGGGAAGGACAGTCACTTCGCCTAACTGACCCACGACCTGGCCGTTTGAAAGGACGCTAGGGGAACAACCTAAATCAGTCAGGATCTGCAAAATGGCGGTTTCTTGCGGAATAAGCGCGCAGACCACAATCGGCATTTGAGTACTCGGTACGATCGACATAACAGTTGAATGCTACGCCCACAGGAAGAAAGTCAGGTGACCGCCGTGTTGGATAACGCCACAGCGCGCTCAGTCATCGCGCGCGGCATAGACCCGATTGCGCGAGGTCTGCTCAAAATTGGTCTCACAGCAGACGCAGTGACATGGATTGGTGCTTTGGCGGTTGTAGCTGTTGCAACATTCGTGATTGCACCTGGTCATTTCGTTGTGGGAGCAGTCCTGTATGGATTGCTGGGCTTAAGTGATTTGCTGGATGGCACAATGGCTCGTCTCAGTGGAACCTCTGGGCCTTGGGGAGCGTTTTTAGATTCAACGCTTGATCGCATCGTGGACGCGTCAATGTTGATCGCGATCACACTGTTTTATGTCACACATCCAGCTCAATCATGGATCGTTCCAGTGGCACTCGTTGCTCTTGTAGCAGGTCAAGTCACGTCCTACATTCGAGCACGCGCCGAAGCTCTTGGTGCCACCTGTCACGTTGGTCTTGCAGAACGAGCTGAACGATCAGTGATTATTTGGCTTGCATTAATTTCATCACAACTCAACGCAAACATCATGCCCTTTGCACTCGTCCTCTTGGCCATCGTTTCGGTCATCACGGTTGTTCAGCGTTTGATGCACGTAAAGAAACAGCTCGCGTGAAGTTTTCAGAACGGTTGGTCGATTGGGGCTACTGGCTGGGGTGGAATGCATTGTGGGCACTAC
>CANFIL010000140.1 GCA_947447095.1 Actinomycetota bacterium
AGGCCAAAGGGTGTCATTGTCTGTGTCATGGCAGGATCTCTTCGTCGAGCGTTGAGAATCCTGGTTCTTGAAGAGCTAAGTAGTGATCCCATGCCGCTGTGTCCCACACTTCAATGCGAGTATCAGCACCGACAACAACGAGGTCGCGGTTCAAACCGGCCCATTGACGCAGTGGCGTTGGAATGGTGACGCGACCTTGCTTGTCAGCAACATCGTCAAAAGCAGACGAGAAGAACACGCGGGTATAGGCGCGAACCTTTTCGTTATTTGTTGAGCGGGCACGCAATGACTCGGCGTACTCCTGGAAACTGTCAGCTGGCCAGATCACAATGCAGCGTTCTTGGCCCTTGGTCATAA
The DNA here is from genome assembly GCA_947447095.1 of Actinomycetota bacterium. Classification (GTDB taxonomy): domain Bacteria; phylum Actinomycetota; class Actinomycetes; order S36-B12; family UBA5976; genus UBA5976. The sequence goes on from CANFIL010000140.1 coordinate 358, forward strand.
CAAGGCCATCGCCTAGACCATCGCGGAATTTCGCCGGCAGGATCAAACGACCCTTTTCGTCCAACTTCGGATTATGTGTGCCCAGAAACATGGCAGACCCTCCGAACGTCAGTGGCGACCCTTCCCCAGGTCACCGCGTAGGTCCAATGTACTCCACTTTGCTCCCCTGTCAACGCTTTTTCACCACTTAAATTCACTTGTGTCCCACAAAATGACAAATAACCCTTATTTATAAGGTGGATCGTTGTGGAGGAATTTTCGAAAATACTTGATCGTTAGAGCGTTTTGGCTATTTCAGACTCATTTTCAGGGTGAATTTCGGATTAAAAAGCCCCTATTTGCTGAATATTTCGCAAATGAGAACCCGCCGAACCAGTTTCGGGGAGCAAAGTGGGGCTAGTTTTGCCGCAACAAGCCCTCGGGCGCGCCGCACAACAGATTGTGGTCCAGTAAATGGCCGGATTTCTTAGTCACAAATTGCACCATCGCTGGAACGCGATCTCCAAAGCCAACTTCAGCACAAGCTTGTTTGGCCGCAGCAACACCAGTTGCCGTGGTTTCAAACTTTCCAATGGGCAGCCAGATTGGAACGCCTGTCACCGCATTCAAAGAGATTTCAAACCAATGCACCGGTGCGGAATAGATTCCAACGGGATATCCGGCCTCGGTTAACACCGCCATCGTTTCGTTGATCACTTGCATCGCTCGATCTGGCGTGGACCACGTATTCGTCGTCTCAATGTCGAGCCATACTGGGGTGCCAACATCAATGCCCGCTTTATTCATTCGTTTGATGGTGTCCTTTGCGATGCGCTGTCCGTATTTCGTCGCCGAACTCTTGCCGGGATCAGACACATTGATGTAGATCGCCGCACCATCGTGTTGCATAGCCCATTTCCATTGGCTTCCAAAACACGGATTGCTCGTAAATGGCTTTCCATGATTCAGGCCGACAATTCCAAATCCAACTTCTGCTTGTGGCCAACCCAACGAACATTGTGGATATGAAATGTCATACCCGCTGTTGTCGATGACACCACGCCATGCTGGTGTGACTGGCTGGGTCGCCGTTGCAAATGGTCGGCCGTCATCTGTGGGGATTTCAATCGGACGAGGCGTCAACCAATTGGTGATACTCACATAACCAAATACGCCAGCCAAGACGACTACGGCAGCGGTCGCAAGGAACCCGAAGAGCTTACGAAACAAGGATTTATACCAGCGGGCCATCAACGGCTTGCGGGAAATAATCCTGACCAATTCCCGAGGCGCGCGTTGGGATCATGACCGAACGTGCCCAGGACATGACTTCGACACCATCTTGATTTAAGCCACGGGTACGCATCGACAAAATGCCAAAGTCTGGACGTGATGAAGAGTGACGAATGTCAGTCACGATGCTTTCGGCATACAACGTGTCACCAATGTAAACCGGCGAAGTGAGCTTGATGTCAGTCCATCCAAGGTTTGCCACAGCGTGCTGACTCATGTCGATGACGGAAAGGCCAAGGATGATTGCCACAGTTAATCCTGAATTCACAATGATGCGACCATCGGTGATTGGATTGTGTTTTGCGTAATGCTCGTTGAAGTGGTTTTGGTTTGTATTGCTTGTCAACAAGGTGAACCATGTCGAATCGGCTTCGCTAATTGTGCGACCCATTGGGTGTTGGTACACGTCACCAACAACGAAGTCTTCGACAAACCGGCCGAGATCAGCCTTGTGAATAGTCATAGCGAGAGACTACATTCCGTCGTTGCGACGGTCCCAGCGCTCTTCGAGTCCTTGCATAAAGTTTGTGCGAGTTTGCTTTGGCGCAGCACTCGTAGTTTTTTCAGCGCGGTTACCAATTGCAGAAACTGCGGCAGCAATGCCAGCGACAATCACAACGAATCCAACGATTCCTAATGCAGGCTGAGTGGCCATTACACCGCCGAGCATCAAACCAACTCCGACCAGTACAGCAATAACCGCAAGGCCAAGATTCTTTGGCGCAGCTGGACGATTACGGCTGCTCGTGAATGTCGACATGAAGCGTGGGTCTTCAGAAGCGAGCGCGCGTTCCATTTGGTCCAACAGTCGTTGTTCATGTTCTGACAGTGGCATCGCTACACCTCGTTCCTGGTTGGCCAATCAGATTGGCTCTTCCTTAAGAATACGTTGGTTTTCGGACATTGGAAAGACGAAAAAGCCAATCAACATCAAGAAACGGTTAACTTTCGGGGTTCTTGCCAGTATCTGGCCGTACCAAGCGAGCTGGGCGGACTTTGGCACTGCCAAATTTCTCAGCCACCTGGTCCATGACTTGTTCAGTCTCGCGCCAACCGGATTCGCGCTGCGACAACGTCATTTGAACTTCACCGCTATCCGAAAGTCCGTCAACCTTCACTCCCACAAGTCGCACTCGAGCTCGCTGAAGATGCAAGGCTTCGTAGAGCGATCGAGCAATCGCGTAAATCTCGTGGCTGACATCAGTGGCCGAGCCCAACGATTTACTGCGGGTGATCGTCGAGAAATCCGCGAAGCGCACTTTGATCGATACCGTTCGTGCGGTGAATGATCCGGCTCGCAGTCGACGTGCGACCTTGTCACTGAGGTCCAAGATTTGTGACAGCACGAATTCTTCATCATCAACATCGTGATCAAACGTACGTTCGTTGCTGATGCTCTTTTCAACTTGTTGCGGCGTTACGCTTCGTGGGTCTCGTCCCCATGACAACTCATACAAGTGCTCGGCCGATGCTTGACCAATCACGCGCGTCAGCGTCGATAGCGGCGTCGTTGCAATGTCTCCGACTTTTTGCAGTCCAAGTCGCGCAAGTTGTTCTGCTGTTTTCTCGCCAACCCCCCACAACGCATTGATCGGTAACGGGTGCAAAAACTGAATGACTTTGTCGTGTGCCACAACATGCATGCCATTTGGCTTTGCCACATTCGTTGCAAGCTTGGCTACGAACATTGTTGGCGCAATGCCAACCGAGCATGTGATGCGCTGTTCTTCAAAGACTCGCTGACGTAACATCTGACCGATCTCTCGCGGTCGGCCCATCAGTTTGATCGCACCAGTGACATCCAAG
>CANFIL010000141.1 GCA_947447095.1 Actinomycetota bacterium
AGAGGGAGCAGCAGATCAGTCCACGATCGAGTACTCAAAGACGACATATCTAGCAAATGCTCAGAAATACCCCGATTTAATGCGCCGAATTGACTAGGGGTCGGTGTAATCTGCCACTCGGGCATAAAGTAGCCTGCCGAAGCGTTAGACCAATTACACGAAACGTTACAGAAATAGAGATCACACAACATGGCAACTGATTACGACGCACCACGAAAGACTGACGAGGAACTCAATGAAGAGAGCCTTGAAGAATTAAAGGCTCAGTCATCGAAAGCTTCGTCCAGCGGTGTTGATATGGATGAGGCGGACCTTAATGAGTCCCTCGAACTTCCTGGTGCCGATTTGTCGGATGAATCCATCACGGTCATGGTCATTCCAAAGAAGGCTGATGAATTCACTTGTTCGCGCTGCTTCCTTGTGAATCACCGCAGCCAAATGGCAAAAGAAGTTAATGGCGAGCCAGTCTGTAACGACTGCGCCTAGCTCTTTTCATCTTCAAGAATTTGCGTCACAGCGAATTCTGTGAGCGCCAAAGCGGTAGTTAGCCCAAGCGTCCACAGAACATTGCGTGACGCATTCTTGTTTTCTGATCCTTTAACGGGTGCTGGTCGACCCGTAGATTTTTCGTAAACTGTCTCGGCAATTTTTGTAACAGCCCATGTAGCTCCAATGAGAATGATGGGCGTGAGCGGATTATTGTGTGACGACTTCTTGTTCCTAGCCATTGTCCGCTCCACTGTGAGATGCACTCGTTTGATGCGATTCTATGACGGATGCAAGACGTTGCGCATTCCTCGATGACACATGCCAATACGGGTGAGGATCGTTGACGTCATTTACTTGAACAATGACAGATTCCTTAATCCATGATCGAACATTGAAGTATGCCGCCGGATGAGCATTAGCTGAACGAGCGCGAGCCGTAGTCGATTGGTCGAGGACCGATACAGGCCCAACTGCTTGCCATGGCAATAATGCGTTTCCGACGTGAAATCCACGATGATCCACAACAACCGAAACGGTGTACAAGATCGTGCCTAAGGTTGAGACTGCCGTTATCGCAATAGTGGCTGCTAAGCCCAAACCGAAGCCATACATGTAGCCAATCGCAATTCCCATCGAGACGATCATGAGTAAACAGAACAAAACAACGCCAACGCTGGGCCACAGACGTTCCGAGTATCGGGGCTGTTGCGTTGAACTCATGTTCGGACTCACTAATCTGTTCGTATGGAACGCAGTGGCAAGCCTCATCCGCTGACAATTCCGTCTGATGCGAACTTACCGCACCGCGACGTTGATGCTCCAGCCCCAGGCGAAACGATTGCCAGTCATTATCGGTACTGCTTTGGATGTGGAGTTGACCATGACAGCGGGCTCCACATCACGTTCACGGCACTCGAAGGTTTGGCAGTAAGCGCTGTATTTGAATTAACAGGTGACCATCAAGGCGCACCTGGAATTGCACACGGCGGACTTCTTGGCCTAGCTCTCGATGAAGCACTGGGCGCTACAAACGCACTGATTAGAGTCCCGGCAGTCACTGCTCATCTTGAAGTGAGTTACCGAATGCCAGTACCGATTGGCTCCAAAGTTTTTATTACGGCGCAAATTGATGCACAGCGCGGACGGAAAGTGTGGGCAAGTGCGGTCGGACGATTGAACGCTATCGACGGTCCAACCGCTGTTGTTGGAGGCTCACTCTTTATGCAAGTTCCTATTGAACATTTCACAACTCACGGTCGTCCGGAAGACATTGCTCTAGCTGCGCAAGATCAACACGTGTTGAATCATGTTGCGAGTTTGGATGTTGCACCGTGAGTAATTTTCAGATCGAAGTTGTACTGCTCCATCCACTGGCTCAATTACCCGCATTCGCACATGTTGGTGATGCCGGAGCAGATCTAACAAGCGTTGAATATGTCAGTTTGGCTCCTGGCCAGAGAGCACTCGTACCAACGGGTTTGTCGATCGCCTTACCCTTGGGATACGTCGGGCTGGTTCATCCTCGTTCAGGACTTGCCGCCAAGCAGGGTTTAAGCATTGTCAATGCTCCTGGAACCATAGATGCTGGATATCGCGGTGAAATTCTTGTCAACCTCATCAACTTGGATCGCGCAGAAGTTATTGACCTACCGGCCGGAAGCCGTATTGCCCAATTAGTGATTCAAAAGGTTGAGCAAGCAACATTCGCAGTCGTTTCAGAACACGACACAACAGAGCGTGGCACAGATGGTCACGGATCAACCGGTATTGCCCATGAGTAACGGTCCCTACGACAGTTCTGAGATGCCCAATGATGGAACTCGATTGGATTTAGGCTCTTTGCGGATTCCAAGTGCACCTGATTTGGAAGTCCGAGTAGAGCTTGATCACGAGTCCGTGACGCCTTTATCAGTTTCGATGATTTTGCCGCACAGCATTATTTCCGTCCAAGCCTTTGCGAGTCCACGCCACGAACTTACGTGGCCTGACGTTCGGGATGATGTAGTCGCAGAACTCGATAAACACGGCATACATACAGACGTTGTTCTCGGCAGATTTGGCACGGAAATTCATACGGTGATGCCATCTCAGGAGTCCGATGAAGAAACCATCATCACTCCGGTTCGGTTTCTTGGAGTTGACGGCGATCGTTGGTTCTTGCGTCTCGTTGTTTCAGGAGCAGGCGCAGTGGATGAACAAGCTAGCCATGAAGTCGACGACTTAATTTCCGACATCGTTGTTCATCGTGGTGACGATCCAAAGGGTCCTGGCGAGCCGCTGATTGTCGTCCTTCCAGAAGGTTCAGGTGAATGAAAATGAGTGAACCCAACAACACAGAAATGAATTCCGATCTTGGCGAGGAAATCGCCAGCGATACCAAACTCATTGCAAACGCAATCGGTGGATGGCAGGGGATTCTTGACACTTCGCTAGCAACGACTGTTTTTCTCGTTGCCTATGTCGTGACGGGATCCAATCTTCGCTCTTCAATCATTGCTGCGGTGACCGCAGGCTTAGTGCTCACTGTTGTTCGTTTAGTACAGCGTCGCACTTTGCAACAGGTGCTTTCCGGATTCCTCGGTGTGGCATTGTCGGCATGGTTTGCTTCGCGCACTGGAAAGTCAGAAAACTTTTTCCTGTTAGGCATCATCCAGAATGCGGCGTATTTTGCAGCTTGCTTATTGAGTTTGCTGGTTCGTCGACCACTAATTGGGTACATGATTGAAAGTTTCAAAGGCGCAAACGCGGATTGGAAATCTGTGCATACCAAAGGACACAAGTATGCGGCGGCTACGTGGATCTGGGTGGTTATTTTCGGTCTGCGCCTAGCGATCACTGTGCCGCTTTATCTAGCAGAAAAGACCGCTTGGCTTGCCACAGCCAAACTTATTCTCGGTACAC
>CANFIL010000142.1 GCA_947447095.1 Actinomycetota bacterium
CCAAGCCACGAACTAATCGTGGAGCTTTTTCGTATACGACTCCGAGTGCATCGAGGTAAGCGAGCACCTGAATATGGTGTGCTTCGCATTCTGCGCACAAATGATCCGGCATCAGAGGCGCATTCGTGAGTTGCAACTGCACATCCGGACGCTTGTCATCAAGTACTCGAAGCGGATTAATCGTTGCGCGATTACGTGTTGCCTCATCTAGATCCAGAGTGTCCAAGAAAGCTGTCAGAGTTTGGCGATACGCGGGCCGGCATGCACCACACCCAAGTGAGTTAATAAGCAGGCGAATATTCTTCAATCCCAAAATATTGCGGTTAGCGTGAATCGCCATCCAAATTACTTCGGCATCAAGGGCTGGATCACTCGAGCCGATTGCTTCGACGCCAACTTGCGTGTGTTGACGGTAGCGACCAGATTGCGGTTGTTCGTAGCGGAAGTTTGGTCCGGTGTACCAAACTTTGGCTGGCAATGCGCCGCGGTCCATGCGATTTTCTAACATCGCACGCAGAACTCCGGCGGTGCCTTCTGGTCGAAGCGTCAGACTGCGACCGCCACGATCCTCAAAGGTGTACATCTCTTTTGACACAACATCCGTTGATTCCCCTACGCCTCGGACAAACAACCCCGTGTCTTCAAACATAGGAGTTTCGATGTAGCCATAGCCCGACAGAATTGGTGGTGTTGAAAGCGCAGTGCGTACAGCACGCCACAATTGCGAAAATGGCGGTATAACGTCGTACGTTCCTTTAGGTGCTTTGTATAAGTCGCTCATGTTGCTGACAGTCCTTGTGCGATTCGTAGCAAGTATGGATTAGTTTCCCGTTCAATGTTCATGAAGCTAGATGGTCCGTGTCCCGGCAAGATGCGACTGTTGTCCTCGAGGCTCAACACGACATTTCGAAGTGAAGCATTCATTTCTTCCGGTGAGCCACTTGGAAGATCAGTGCGACCGATAGCGCCGGCAAAAAGAACATCACCAGTGAAAATATTGCGTTGGGAATCGTTATTGCCGCCATCAAAATCGAAAAGAACAGAACCAGCAGTATGGCCAGGAGCATGGCGGATTGTGATGTCAAAACCTGCGATCGCCAGACTCATGTTGTCTGTTACTTCGCGAACGTCTTCGGGTTCCGCGAATACATCTTCGGAACCCATCATTGTCGGAAGTGCGGCACGGGTTTCTGCGCTAATGGCAAAGCCAGGGTCTGCCAGAAGGTGACGATCGCTGCCATGAATAAGAGCTGGGATGCCGTAACCGCTGGCAACTGGGAAAACGGACCACATGTGATCAATGTGACCATGAGTGACAAGGACCGCCACAGGTTTGAGCTTGTGTTCGGCTACAACGTCTCGTACTTGTGAAGCAGCCTTCATGCCGGGGTCAATAATGAGGCATTCACTACCATCTGAAGGCGCAACGATGTAGCAGTTCGTCTGCCAAGGCCCTGCGGTAAAGCTATAAATCTGCATCATGATCTCTAAAGTCGGCGGTTTCTCCCTATAAGGCTACCGTTAGTGCCTTATTAACCGAGACACTCTAAGATTTAGGACGTGTCAGCAAAACGTGAACGTGAATTAGCCCGTGCCAAGTATGAGCGCCAACATCAGCGCCGACTCACTAAGGCCAAGCGCACAAAACAGCGCAATCGCATTATGGGCGGTGTCCTGGTGGCACTGCTCGTTATCGGCTTTGGAATCAATAAGAACAAGGCCAATAACGTCGCCGAAACTCCAGTAGCGAGTGCGTCTGCTGTAGCTCCACTTGTTGATAGTTGCACAACTCCGGTACCGACCCGAGCCGACAACATCACATATAAGAACGTTCCAAATGACTCTGGTAAGACGACAGCATTGAGTCTGACGACCAACTGTGGCGACATTGAAATTGCGTTGGACTCTGCAGCTCCAAAAACTGCAACAATCATGTCCTTCTTGGCGCGAAACAAGTACTTTGACGCCACACCTTGTCATCGCCTAACCACTTCTGGAATTTTCGTTCTGCAGTGTGGAGATCCCACTGGATCAGGTTCTGGTGGCCCAGGTTTCAAGTTTGCGGATGAGAATTTGCCTGCGGCAACAAATGGCACATTTACCTACCCTCGTGGAACAGTAGCCATGGCCAACAGTGGTGCTAACACCAATGGCAGCCAATTCTTCCTTGTTTATAAAGACTCCCCTTTGCCTCCGAATTACTCAGTTTGGGGCCAAATCACCAAGGGTCTAGACGTAATTGATGCAGTTGCAGGTGCTGGTGTGGTTGATGGCGCCGGAGATGGTGCTCCCGCTCAGCCCGTCACAATTGCTACCGCAACTGCGCAATAATTGGAGAACTACTAAGAGCCCAACTTGGGACCCGAAGGTGAGGACTAGTCATGACTACTTCAAATGAACACGGCCGCGTCGATGAACAAGGCAACGTTTTCCTGAAGACACCTGAGGGCGAGGTAAAGGTCGGCCAATATGCTGCCGGCGAACCTCAAGAAGGTCTCGCGTTTTTCACGAAGCGCTACGAAGACATCGTTGCTGAGATTGGCCTGGCTTTAGACCGTCTCAAAGAAGGCAAAGCCAACCCGGATTCAGTTAAGGCGCTTATTGAGCGTATTGAAGCAACATTGACCTCTCCTAACATGTTGGGAAATCTCGAAAAGCTGCGCGAGCACAAGAGTTCCATCGAAGAGCAGTTTGCAGTACGTAAAGAAGAGATTGCGGCGAAGAAGGCTGAAGCAAAAGCGGCAGCACTTTCGCGCCGTGAAGAAATTGTTGCACTTGCTGAAAGCCTGGTTGACTCCACCCAGTGGAAAGCAACCGGCGAAAAATACAAGACACTTCTCGACGAATGGAAGACACTGCCTAACGCTGACCGCGCCAAAGAGCAGGAACTGTGGAAGCGATTTAGTCATGCACGTTCAGCTTTTGATAAGGCTCGTCGCACGTACTTCCATAACTTGGATGAAGCCCGCGCAGATGCTCAATCAGCTAAGAAGGCAATCATCGCCAAGGCACACGAATTAGCCGAGAGCACCGAATGGGGCGCTACAACTGGTGCCTACAAGAACTTGATGAACGACTGGAAGAACCTTCCTCGTGCTGCAAAATCTGCCGAAGACAAACTGTGGAGCGAATTCAAGGCTGCTCAAGACAAGTTCTTTGATGCGCGCAATGCTGCGCTGTCGGTTCGTGATGAGGAACTTTCTGGCAATCTCACTGTGAAGTTGTCGCTGTTGGAAAAGGCCGAAGCGCTTCTCCCGATCAAGGACGTCGAAGCTGCCAAGGCCGCTATGCGCGAAATCCAAGAGCACTGGGAAAAGGCGGGCCATGTGCCACGCAACGACAAAGAAAAGGTCGAGCGCCGTCTCAAGGCTGTTGAAGATGCA
>CANFIL010000143.1 GCA_947447095.1 Actinomycetota bacterium
GGCGATTGCGTTGTTTGTTGCTGTGCTTGCATCTGCTGATGCACCCTGCAATGGAAGGTCGGTACCAACAACAAGAGCGCTGCTGGAAGAACCGCCACCACAAGCTGCAAGAGCGATAGCACCGGCAATTGCCAACGCACCGATCTTGATTGACTTGATCATGTATTTGTCCTCTCATGGAACCCGACGTCATAAATACGGCGGGCAGGAACAACTTATAGGCACGGATAGACGCAATGTGGGGATATACGTCAATGAAATCAAGGTGTTACAAGCCCGTTACCTAACGAGGAGCCTGTGATTTTGTGAAAAATGGGCGAAGGTGCCCATTTGAAGGCTATTCAAGTGCGCATTTCCGTGTTTGTTAGAGTTACACGGGTCGCGGGCTGTAGCGCAGCTTGGTAGCGCACTTCGCTGGGGGTGAAGGGGCCGCAGGTTCAAATCCTGTCAGCCCGACGCATTGAAGGACCAACGGTTAATTCCGTTGGTCCTTTTGCGTTGGCGTAAATAATTGACTGGATTTGGGAGGAGTTCGCGCCAGCGAACGACGGCTCCTGTCAGCCCGACGCATTGAAGGACCAACGGTTAATTCCGTTGGTCCTTTTGCGTTGGTGCAAATAATTGACTGGATTTGGGAGGAGTTCGCACTCCTACTCCATCGTGACTCGAATTAACGCTTTCGCTTTTCGCGAATTCGTAGGTTAATCACAATTGGCGATCCGACAAAGCCGAACTCTTCACGGAAGCGACGTTCAATAAATCGGCGATATCCAGCTTCGAGGAAACCAGATGTAAACAGAATGAATACCGGCGGTGCAATTCCCGCTTGTGTTCCGAAAAGAATCTTTGGCTGTTTACCACCACGGACTGGGTGTGGATGCGCTTGAACAATTTCAGCAAGGAATGCGTTCAATCGACCAGTTGGTACTCGCGTCTGCCATCCAGCCAAGGACTTATCGAGTGCTGGTACCAAACGGTCGGTATGCCAACCAGTACGAGCGCTGAGATTAATACGAGGTGCCCAAGCAACTTGATTAAGTTCGCGCTCAATCTCGCGATCTAAGTAATAACGTCGATCTTCGTCAACAAGATCCCACTTGTTGAATGCGATGACTAGTGCACGACCAGATTCAACGACCATTGTGATGATGCGTAGGTCCTGTTCTGACAATGGTTGACTCGCATCAAGAAGTACTACTGCAAGATCAGCTCGATCAAGCGCAGACTTGGTGCGCAGCGTCGCGTAATACTCGTGTCCAGATGCATGCTTTGAACGTTTACGAATTCCAGCCGTGTCGACAAAAATCCATTCACGATCTCCCAAGGTTATGAGTTCGTCGACGGGATCGACCGTGGTTCCAGCGACACTATCAACCACCGCACGTGAACCGCCTGCCAGAGCATTCAGCAAACTTGATTTTCCAACGTTCGGCTTTCCCAGCAATGCGATCCGCTTAGGTCCAGCTGGACGCGCAATACCTGAGCCTTCTTCGGGAAGCGATTTGATGATTTCATCAAGCAAGTCACCAGATCCTCGACCATGAAGAGCCGAAACTGGGAATGGCTCCCCTAAACCAAGCGACCACAAATTCGCGACTTCTGGCTCAACGCGAGCGTCATCTACTTTGTTTGCTACGAGAAGTACCGGGACTTTGGCCTGTCGAAGGATACGAACAATAGCTTCATCAGCATCCGTTGCACCTACAGTTGCATCCACAACAAACAGCACCACGTCACTAGTCGTCATAGCTTGTTGGGCTTGAGCTGAAACTTGACCAGCAAGTCCCTTAGCGTCATGTTCCCAGCCGCCAGTGTCTACGACAATGAACGGAATGCCATTCCAGTCGGCTTCATAACGAACTCGGTCACGGGTGACGCCAGGAATATCTTCAACAACCGCTTCGCGACGACCAATAAGTCGATTAACAAATGTTGACTTACCAACGTTTGGTCGACCAACGACCGCTACGACAGGAAGATTTGCAAGAGTGTCTTCCTCTTCGAATTCGTTAATGTCTTCAATGCCAAGTTTGTCGAGCAGTTCTGCATATTCTGCTTCCGACAACCCAGTGAGATTTTCTGGTAAATCGATGTCATCATCAATCTCGAATGCATCGCCTGCTACGTCGTAAATTTCAACGCCATCTTCTTCGTACATCAGAGACTCCGTACCAGTGTGATGATGTGGTCAACGACCTCTTGCAAATTCATATGGGTGGTATCGACCACCACCGCGTCTTCGGCTTGAACTAACGGCGAAGCCTTGCGAGTACTATCCGCCTTGTCGCGGCTAGCAAGTTGCTCTTGGGTTGCTTGTACGTCTTCACCATTTTCAGCCGCACGGCGAATGGCGCGGGCATCTTCATCTGCAGTCAGAAAAATCTTGAGTGAAGCGTTAGGTAGCACCACCGGACCGATATCGCGACCTTCAGCAACAATTCCCTCTTGTGCCGCTGCAACCACTTCTCGTTGAAGATCCACCAGTAATGCGCGAACCTCAGGCACTGCGCTTACGCGGCTCACGCCAGCAGTAACTTCGTCGCCACGGATTGGTTGCGAAACGTCTATTGGACCAACGTGGATGCCCGGTGCGCTTGGGTTTGTGCTTGGCAGAATCTGGGCTTGTTTCGCGTACGAGGCGATAGCTTGCGGGTCGTCGAGGTCAACATTTTGATCCTGCATGAACCACGTCATGGCTCGATACATAGATCCAGTATCTAAATATTGAAGACCTAATTCACGCGCCACTGCACGAGATACCGAAGATTTTCCTGATCCGCTAGGGCCATCAATAGCGATTACTAGCGGAGATGTCATGCCGCCATTCTACGCGCTATGTAACGACCGTGAAATCAGCCGAACTCAGCGCCTGCTCTAAGAGTGGAATGTTATGTGGCTCAACGGTGAGTTCCACCAATCCAGTCATACGTCCCAACGAATGATCAATGCGAACATCTTCGAGGTTCACCCCGGCACTAGCAGCAACTGCGAATAATCGAGCAAGTTCACCAGGTTGATCTTCGAGTCGTACGGAGAGTGTTGCAAGGGCCTTTCGCTCGGAACCATGCTTACCTGGAAGTCGATCGCGACCTTCAGAGCCTTTGACGAGCACTTGGGCAATTGCCTTCTCATCGTGATCAAGTAGAGCTCGAGCGAATTCTGCAAGATCGTGTGCAACTGAAGTTACTTGACTTGCCACCTGAGTGGCATTTCCGGCAAGAATCTGTCCCCACAATTCAGCATTCGAGGAAGCGATACGAATGGTGTCACGTAGTCCTTGTCCAGCAAGTGCAACATCAC
>CANFIL010000144.1 GCA_947447095.1 Actinomycetota bacterium
AGGATGAAATTCATGTCGTACCAATGTCTGATGGCGGACCAGGTTTCCTTTCCTGTGTCGTAGAAGCTTTGGGAGCGACGGCTGTTCCAGTAATAGTGCGAGATCCCTTGGGTCGAGACGTGCCAGCCGAGTTCGCAATCCTTGGAACCCAGGCGTGGATCGAATCGGCGCAGGCTTGTGGTCTTGCCCATTTGGCTCTCGATGAGCGCGATCCGCTGGTGACGTCAACGTATGGCGTTGGTCAACTTATTGATGCAGCTATTGATGCTGGGGCAACCCGCATCACAGTTGGCCTAGGTGGTAGCGGCACGAATGATGCTGGAGCCGGAGCGCTAGCAGCGCTTGGTGCAACGTGTCGATCTGGCGCACTTGATGCTGGTGGCGCACCGCTTCGCGACGTGGTCGACATTGATTTAAGTGAAGCACTTCGACGCGTTGCTGGTGTTGACATTGTTTTGGCATCTGACGTCGACAACCCGTTACTTGGATTACGTGGCGCAACTGCGATGTTTGGTCGCCAGAAAGGTGCGGACGATAACCGCATCATGATTCTCGAAGGAGCGCTCGAAGCATTTGCGAATGTGTTGGGAAAACGCGCAGATGGAAAGGCGCCTGCTGTCGCGCTGGGAGCCGGTGCCGCTGGCGGCCTCGGGTTTGGGCTGATGCACCTCGGGGCAACTCGAGTCCCAGGTATCGGCACAGTTATGGACATGCTCGGGATTGATGAAAAATTGAGCGTTTCAGATCTCGTCATCACTGGCGAAGGTTGCTTGGATGACCAGAGCCTTCACGGAAAAGTCATAGCTGGCGTGGCAGATCGAGCAGTTGCTCAAGGTAAACCCTGTCTAGCTCTGGCGGGTGATGTCAGGCTGGGCAAACGCGAGGCAAGTACCGCCGGCATTGATTCTGCTTACTCAATGGTTGAGCTTGCAGGCAAAGAGGCTGCGTTGGGTCAACCATTCCAAGTCTTAGCGGATTTAGCCCAACGCGTAGCAAAGACATGGGGAAAGGCTTAATCCTCACCGCCTTGTTCTGCGGGGAATACATTGTCTGGCACAATGGTTACGTAATGTGATTGATGTAATCACGCACACCTTCAAGGAGAACCATGACTACCGAATCTGTTGACAGTTCCTCTGTTGTACTCACAGACGTTGCTGCAGGCAAGGTCAAGACATTGCTCGAGCAAGAAGGTCGCGACGATTTGAATCTTCGCATCGCCGTCCAGCCTGGTGGCTGCTCCGGTCTGCGTTACCAACTCTTCTTTGATGATCGCAACCTCGAAGGCGACACCCGTCTTGAAATCAGCGGAGTTGGTGTTGTCGTTGATCGCATGAGCGTGCCTTACCTAGGTGGAGCAGTCATTGACTTCGTTGACACCATCGAGAAGCAGGGCTTCACAATCGACAATCCAAATGCGACTGGTTCGTGCGCATGCGGTGACTCATTTAGCTAGTCCGCACAATTCTTCGCAGCAAAGCGACCGTATCCCACGTGGATCCGGTCGCTTTGCTCGTTATGCTTGCTGATTGTGCGTATAGGTATCACAGGATCAGTTGCCACTGACCACCTCATGAGTTTCCCTGGCAAGTTCAACGATTCATTGATGGCCGATCAACTCCACAACGTTTCGCTCTCGTTCCTTGTGGATGATCTGCAGATTCGCCGGGGTGGCGTTGCTGCAAACATTTGTTTTGGCATGGGAGTTCTGGGCGGGCATCCGCTACTCGTGGCTGCTGTAGGTCACGATTTTGACGATTATCGTGCGTGGCTTGAAAAGCATGGGGTTATTTGCGACCAGGTTCACACCTCAACTACGGCGCACACAGCTCGATTCATGTGCACAACGGACCAAGAACAAAACCAGATTGCCTCGTTTTATCCAGGCGCGATGTCAGAGTCGCGCGAGTTAGATCTTGCGGTCGTTGCTTCACGTGTCGGCGGACTCGACCTTGTTCTCATTGGCGCAGATGATCCAGAAGCAATGATGAAACATTCGCAAGCCTGTCGTGATTTGGGTATTCCATTTATCGCAGACCCTTCTCAGCAACTTCCACGACTCGATGCAGATCAAACCCGAGCCGTTATTGAAGGGGCAACGTATTTGTTTAATAACGAATACGAGGCTCAACTCATTGAGCAGCGAACCGGTTGGTCCAACGAAGAACTTCTCAAGCACGTTGGTACGCGTGTCACGACATTGGGTAAAGAGGGCGCACACATCACCTCAGCCGACGGAACTGACATTCATGTTGCCGTTGCTCAAGAAAAAGAAATTAAGGATCCAACAGGTGTTGGAGACGCCTTCCGCGCTGGTTTCATCATGGGGCTTCAGTGGGGAATGAGTTTGGAGCGTAGTGCCCAAGTTGGCTCGCTTCTAGCGACTTACGTTATTGAAACCGTCGGCACTCAAGAATTTGAACTGTCGAAATCTGGATTCCTAGATCGACTTGGGCGTGCCTATGGCGCCGATGCAGCTCAAGATATCCACGATCATTTGATCTGCCACAATCCTTAAAGAGCGTCGAGCAAGTGAAGGGGCGAAGCGAAGTGATTGATTTCCCTGATCCTCGAGATGCTCCGCAAGATTGCGATCTGTTGGCAGTGAGTCGATTTGGCCAAGATGGATCGATCATCACGGCGCCAAAGGATATTGAGTGGCCAAAACTCACGGAATTTGGCAGCAGCTGGGAGCCCGAGGTACTCCTGGAGGCATACCGCAGGGGATTGTTTCCGATGCCGTTCGACATTGACGGGCAAGAGGTTGGAATTGGGTGGTGGTCGCCGGCACAGCGGGCCATTTTTCAGCCAGATGCCATCAAGATATCTCGGTCTTTACGCAAAGATCTGAACAAGTTCACGGTGACTTTCAACCGCAACTTCGATGACGTACTTGGCTCGTGTGGTGACCCCCGCAGACCGCAAGGTTGGATAAATCAAGACATTGCGCAGGCTTACGGGCGGTTGCATCGGATGGGAATCGCACATTCTGTTGAAGTGTGGCAAGAAGGTCAGTTGGTTGGCGGTCTCTACGGTGTGGCAATTGGCGGCGTTTTCGCTGGTGAATCCATGTTTCACAAGGTTACAAACGCTTCAAAGGTCGCTTTAGTGCACTTGGCACGCTGGCTCGATGACGGCACAGGGCGGGTCATTGATTCACAGTGGCTCACAGAGCACCTGGCTAGCTTGGGCGCAGTTGCCATTCACCGAGATGACTATTGCGATTTAGTAGCCGAAAAGTGCCTGCTCGAAGCACCGATCCCACCGGTGTGATTTTCGTCCTAAGAGCCCTCCAAA
>CANFIL010000145.1 GCA_947447095.1 Actinomycetota bacterium
AGTCGACTTAGATGTCGTAGTACAACTCGAATTCTGCTGGGTGTGGACGTAGGCGAACGTAATCCACTTCAGCTTCGTTCTTGTAGTTGATCCAGGTTTCGATGAGATCCTTTGTGAATACGCCACCTTCGAGTAGGTAATCGTGATCTGCCTCGAGTGCTGCAAGAACTTCAGGAAGAGTTCCTGGAACCTGTGGAATGTTTGCGGCTTCCTCTGGTGGAAGTTCGTACAGATCCTTATCAACTGGCGCGTGTGGCTCAATCTTGTTCTTGATTCCATCAAGTCCGGCCATCAACATGGCGGCGAATGCCAAGTAAGGGTTGCTTGATGGATCAGGGCAACGGAATTCGATGCGCTTGGCCTTGGGATTGCTGCCAGTGATTGGGATACGCAGACAAGCTGAACGGTTGCGCTGGCTATAAACCAAGTTCACAGGTGCTTCGTAACCCGGCACCAAGCGGTGGAATGAGTTCACGGTTGGATTGGTGAATGCAAGGAGCGATGGAGCGTGCTTCAGGATGCCACCGATGTACCAGCGAGCGAGGTCTGACAAGCCGGCATAACCACGCTCGTCATAGAACAATGGAACGCCATCTGACCAGAGCGACTGGTGGACGTGCATGCCTGATCCGTTATCTCCGAAAAGCGGCTTTGGCATGAATGTCGCAGTCTTGCCTGCTTCCCAAGCGGTGTTTCGGATGACGTACTTGAACAACATGACTTCGTCGGCTGCCTTGAGCAACGTGTTGAACTTGTAGTTGATTTCCATCTGACCAGCGGTACCAACTTCGTGGTGTGAGCGCTCTACGAGCAAACCCACTTCGGCGAGCTTGACGACCATGTGGTCGCGAAGATCTGCCATCTGATCGGTTGGAGATACTGGGAAGTATCCGCCCTTAACGCGAGTCTTGTAGCCGCGGTTGTCTGAACCATCAGCATTGAATTCAGCGCCAGAGTTCCATGCGCCTTCAATCGAATCGACATGGTGGAAAGACTGATTAATGCCGGTTGAGTAACGAACTGAATCGAAAACGAAGAACTCAGCTTCTGGCGCGAAGAATGCAGTATCGGCGATACCGGTTGACTGCAAATACGCTTCAGCCTTGGCGGCTACGTTTCGTGGGTCACGGCTGTAGGGCTCGTCAGTGAATGGATCGCGGACCGAGAAGTTCATGACGAGTGTCTTTTCCTTGCGGAAAGGATCAACGAATGCTGTTGTTGGATCAGCAATCAGCTTCATGTCTGACTCGTGAATCTGCTGGAAGCCACGGATTGACGAGCCGTCGAACATTTGGCCGCCGGTGAAGAATGCTTCATCGACTGATTCAACTGGCACGTTGAAGTGCTGCATTACGCCAGGTAGGTCGCAAAATCGTACGTCAACAAAACGAATGTTGTTCTCTGCAATGTACTTCAGTACATCTGCTGCATTGGTGAGTCCAAGGTTGGACATTCATCCTCCAAATAATTAGTAGTCGCCTCTGGGGAAGTGGTCCGCTTTGACCGATACGCCAAACGTAGGGCATGGCGATTTCGAAGCCGTATCCCGAATGTTTCGACTGTGTTACAGATACTCCCAGACGGAGAATTAGGGCAGGTCGTAAGCCCTATGAGCGTTCTCTGATGCCATCCAGGTCAGATACTTGCGGGCATCTGCCTCACCCATGGCATCCGAATCGACCCAGCCTTGCAAGATATTTCCGATGGCGCTGCGCCAAATTGCGGCGCCACAGTAATACAGCTCTGGAAGACCAAAGGCATCAGAAGAGAACAGCACTTTGCCGAAAGGTGCCATTTCAACAGAGTGACGAATCAGGCTTTGGTGTTCTGGACCCGTGTAGTTAATCGCAGCGCCGGTATCGAGATACACATGCGGGAAGACGTGTGCCAAGTATCCAGCCTCGCGAATAAATGGGTAGCAATGCAGGAGCATGATGTTCGTGCCTGAATCCACGGTGCGACGAAGAAATTCAGTCATTTGGGTGGGATCGCAGCGGTGCAAATTGATGTCTGAATCGCCAAACCCAACATGGAACTGAATTGGCTTCTTATGGCTCACGGCTTCCCAAAGGACGTGACGCAAAAGAACAGGATGTGAAAGTCGAATCTTGTCCGTTGCTTCAATTTCAGCAATCCATTCGGCCGCAGCCGCAGCAACTTCAGACTCAGATGGCTTTTCAGGATCAAAGTCGAGTCCGTAGCGATAGGCGATGATCGACTTAAAGCCGACGGCATCCTTACTCTCTTCAGCTAGGTACTTTGCATAGTCGGCACTGAAAGTACTGGCTGACGACGAAGTAATCATGCGCTCGGCAGCAGTTTCAAGTCTGACGATTTCGACCGCGCGTCCGTTTCCGACGGCGCGTAACTGAGATGGCGTCAAGATGTTGTCGCTCTTAAATCCGGTATCCACGATAAAAGTTTCGATACCAGTCAATGGGAGAAGTTGGGCGACCAATGCCTCTTGACCAATTTCGCGGCGTCGCGCCCAGTACTCATCGGGAGAGCAATGTTTTTCCAGCCCAATGAGAGGTGAAACAAGTGCGCGCGTGAGCACACCAAATTGTTCATCGAGTACCGACAAACCATTGCGCGGAAGCCAGTCACCTTCGGTCGCATAGATCTCGTATTGCGCACGTTCGAGTTCATGATTGATCGTTCCGTGACAGTGATTGTCAATGAGAGGTATTTGTGAGGCAAGTTCGCTTATTCGGTTTCCCATGCTCGTAGGCTACCTAGTAGAAACCTGAAAAGGAGTGCTAATCATGAGTGACGGCGATCTCGTTCTTTTGGCGTGGAGTGACTATGTGGGCATCACACGTGTTCGCGGCCTGGTTGCCGACGTTTACCCCAAGCGCATGACCACCGGAATTGGGTGGGCAGTCGCTGGCCAGGTACTGACACCGTTTGAAGATTTGGGCCCAAATCCGTGGGGCTCAATGATGGAAGTGCGTCAGGTTCCGGTTTCGCAGACTTACCGCAAGATCGATATTTGGCAGGATGCACCGCCACTTGAAATGGTGTTGTGCGATACCCGCACGCTCGAAGGCGATCAATGGGAATGTGGAACGCGAGCATTTT
Organism: Actinomycetota bacterium; assembly: GCA_947447095.1. Classification (GTDB taxonomy): domain Bacteria; phylum Actinomycetota; class Actinomycetes; order S36-B12; family UBA5976; genus UBA5976. Next base: position 3,082 of record CANFIL010000145.1, read on the forward strand.
ATGAGAACGCATTAAACGATTTTCGGGCTGAAACCGGTTTGGACTTTATGGCCGCTTTCGAACACGAATTTCAATTATTAGGTGTCGACGGTCCAGATGCACCACCGTTTTCCATAGAGCATGTGCGTAAAGTTCCAGAATTCTTCCGAGATCTTGCTCGAGCGTTAGGTCAAGCGAACGTAGATGTGGAATCCATTGAACC
>CANFIL010000146.1 GCA_947447095.1 Actinomycetota bacterium
AAGGTCGCACCATTTACGGTCACCTGAGCGTAGATCGATGTTGTCGTAAATTGTAAGTTCGCCGCCGCCAACTTCCATGACATCCTCAGACAGCACTTCGGCTGAATCATCGTCGCCAAGAAGGCGAATCTTAAAAGGCTCATGTGCTAACTCAATGCGTGCGGATTCGCGATCTGTGATTCGTCGTGCAAACTTCTGACCAGAGTTGATGATCTCGACGCATCGCTTTTCGATTGCGAGTAAGTCTTCGGGAGTAAACGTGCGTTGCGTTCCGAAGTCGTAGAAGAATCCGTCTTTGATCGGTGGCCCGATTCCTAGATTGACGTCATCGAATAATGACTGGGTCGCCTGAGCAACGATATGAGCCACACTGTGGCGAAGTACCGAAAGACCCGCAGGTTCGCTAATCAATACCGGTGATATTTCGTCGCCATCCTTGAGGGCATGGGACAAGTCGACCAATTCGCCATTGACCAAAGCGACAACAACTTTGCGGGCTTTATCCCCTACGACATCAAACGCGGTTGTGCCAGTCTCGATCTCGACCTGGGTGCGATCTGGACCAACGTAGACAACAGACACGTTCTTCATCCTTTTGTTGTGGGCGAACTTGCTTATCCAAGACTAGCAAGTCCGACTCGCGGCGCGTTTAAGGCTAGATCAGACCTTGAATCCACGAGCGAATGTTGAAGAACGGTTCAGCGCTAAAACCAAACTTCGCCAGATAGGCATAGATACCGCAAACGATTACAACAGTGGTCACGAGTTGGACAGTCATTCGTTTCTGGCGCGAGTTGTTGTTTGTTGCAGCGGCTCGGGCCCGCTTCATGGTTCGTTGTATAGGTTCAAGCAGTCGAAGCGCCCATTGAAATTCTGAGCCAAGAATGATTAGTCCCAACAGAATGGTTGCCCATCCGGGGCCTGGAAAAATAAGAAAGAACAATCCCAGTCCAAGAAGCGTTCCACCCACGACGAAAATCACAAGACGCCACGCAAGATCCAACGATCGCGTGGCTCTGGCATCTTCCCGGCGACGTCGATAGTGCTCGGTTAGTTGGCTACGACGCGTCATGGGTTCGTATTCATTGAATATGTGTTCGACCATGCTTCTAGAAGTCGGGAAGTTACAGGCCCAACGGACTTGGATAGAACCGTTTCTGAAATGAGCTGTTGATTCAAGATTGCCAAGGTGGTCACAGGATGGACATCTCGAGTTGAGGACGTGATGAAAATTTCGTCAGCCGCAATTAAATCAGCGATGGTGAATTCATCCTCAACGATGTCAATCGACAGGTCTGCGCACAACTCAATAACTAGGGCTCGGGTAATTCCCTCGAGAATTCCGCACTTCACACTCGGTGTCATCACAGTGTTGTTTGTTACGAAAAAAAGATTGGTTCCAGTTCCTTCACTCAGTCGGTCTTGAGTGTCGAGAAAAATAGCCTCCGAATAGCCAGCAGTATGTGCTGCCTCAAGCGCAACGACATTTTCGGCGTACGACGTGGTCTTGAGCCCGACGACTGCCGAACGTTCATTGCGACGCCAAGGAACAATGGCAACCGTTGTCGTGGCCGGCCATGAATTAACACTCGCTGTTGCAACGGTGAGGGTGTGTTGCGTGTCTCCGCGATTACTGCCCAGCGGGCCCTGTCCGCTTGTAATGGTGACACGTAGTCGTCCAAGTTCGATTGGACTGTTTGCGCTTAATGTTTCGACGATGGCTTTCTCAACCAACTCTGTATTGATGTCACCAAGACCTAGTCCATTGGCGGAAGCCTTCAAGCGCTCTACATGGCGATCAAGTGCAAACGGCTGACCATCTTTGACTTTAAGTGTCTCGAAGACTCCATCAGCGACAGTAAATCCATGGTCAAGTGGGCTCACGCGGGCAGTAGTTTCATCAACTAGTCCGTCATTGACCCAAATCAAACTCATAGTGCGATTCTACTTTGCAACTTTTGCAACGATGTTGAGCAAGTTATTGGCCTTAAGTTCGGTTTCATTCCATTCGTTGGTGGGATCGCTCCCCCATGTAATTCCTGCGCCCGTTCCAAAATGTAATGAGGCTGTATCACCATGAAGCGTCTGCCAAAAAGTTCGGATGCCTACGGCGATTGAGGCCTGCTGCTCGTTGGCGTTAACCCAACCAAAAGCACCGCAGTAGATTCCACGCGAAGTTGGCTCTAGGCGACCGATCACTTCTAATGCACTTGATTTGGGCGCACCGGATACTGATCCTGGTGGCGTAAGGCCGTCGAGTAAATCACGCCATGAAATATCCGAGGGCACTTCACCAACCACGTCACTCACCAAGTGCACGAGACCGGGGTGATCTTCAAGGCGCAAGAGTTCTTGTACAACGACTGAACCTGGTATCGCAACGTGCGACATGTCATTACGCACAAGGTCAACGATCATGATGTTTTCAGAGGAATCTTTGTCGAGTAGCAATTCGTGTGATGGCGCTGTGCCCTTGATGGGGCTCGACATGATGACGTTGCCAGAGCGTTTCAAAAATAGTTCTGGAGATGCGCACATGACCTCAACGCGAGGATGATCTTCGTGCTCTGGAACGAATAGATATCCGGCGTGCGGAGCTGGATTGTGACGACACAACGCCTGCCAGAGAGCCAATCCATTGATGGGCTGATTGAGTTCAGTGGAAAGTACCCGACATAAATTGGCCTGGTACACCCAGCCGCGAGCAATATCCTCGCGAATAGTTGCGACTGCAGTCTCATATTCGACTTGCGACATTGAGGAAGTCCATGAATCACGGGTAATCGCTGTGAAGTCTCCCAGCTCGGGGGCCGTGTAAGGCGCGATGTCACTGAAGCGATAAGCAATGAATTCGCCCTCAAAGCTTTGAGTGACTGCCCACCAGCCATTGGTGTCCAAACTGCATGGATCGCGCGAAATCTCAACACAGTTGCGAGCTATGACGTCGCCAAAAATTGCGACTGCATCGGAAAGGCTCACCTCCTAACCTTACGAAATCCGTGTGGCCGTGGCGCGCGGAAGGGTGTTGCGGGGGCTGACTTTGAACGAAACGCGACTTTCGGCTAGTCTTACGCGAGTCGGGTTTTAGGCCTGTACGCGGATGTGGCTCAGTGGTAGAGCATCACCTTGCCAAGGTGAGGGTCGCGGGTTCGAATCCCGTCATCCGCTCGGAATGCCCTCGCGGGCTACCACGGTGGAATGGCCGAGAGGCGAGGCAAGGGACTGCAAATCCCTGTACACGGGTTCAAATCCCGTTTCCACCTCCAT
>CANFIL010000147.1 GCA_947447095.1 Actinomycetota bacterium
CTCTGTTGTGGCCAGGTGAAGCCGGTCCAAACATGATCCTCGATGACGGTGGCGACGCAACCATGCTCGTTCACAAGGGTGCTGAATACGAAGCAGCTGGCTTTGTTCCAGATCCTGCTGGTGCTGACTCAGAAGAATTCGGTGTTGTCCTCACGTTGCTTCAGAAGTCAATGACCGAAGATCCAAAGCGTTGGACCACAATCGGCGATGGCATTCTCGGTGTCACCGAAGAAACCACAACCGGTGTTCACCGCCTGTACGAAATGTTCAAGGCGGGCGAACTGAAGTTCCCTGCAATCAATGTGAACGACTCAGTCACCAAGAGCAAGTTCGATAACAAGTACGGCACACGCCACAGTTTGATCGATGGCATCAACCGTGCAACGGATACGCTCATCGGTGGCAAGCTCGCAGTTGTCTTCGGTTACGGCGATGTCGGCAAGGGTTCAGCTGAATCACTTCGTGGTCAGGGTGCACGTGTTGTCATCACCGAAATCGATCCCATCTGTGCGCTTCAGGCAGCAATGGATGGATACGAAGTACTGACGCTCGAAGACGTTGTTGAAAAAGCAGACATCTTCATCACTGCAACTGGTAACCGCGACGTCATCACGGTTGAAGACATGGCCAAGATGAAGCATCAGGCAATTGTCGGCAACATCGGACACTTCGACAACGAAATCGACATTGCGGGTCTGCAAAGCTTCCCAGGCGTGCAGCGTCGCAACATCAAGCCACAGGTTGACGAGTGGATCTTCCCAGATAACCACAGCATCATCGTGCTTTCCGAAGGTCGCTTGCTCAACCTTGGAAACGCAACTGGTCACCCATCATTCGTGATGAGTAACTCGTTCACCAACCAGGTGCTTGCCCAGATCGAACTTTTCGCCAAGCGCGACGAGTACGAAATTGGCGTTCACATCCTTCCGAAGTACTTGGATGAAAAGGTCGCTCGTTTGCACCTTGACGCCCTAGGCGTGAAGCTCACCCAACTGACCAAGGTTCAGGCCGATTACCTCGGCGTGACCAACGAAGGTCCATTCAAGCCAGATCATTACCGCTACTAAGTCGTTGTGGTTCGCGAGCAGCGCGCTAGTCCCTTGTGGGCTAGCGCGCTCTTGTTTTTGACCAGCGCCGCGTCCAATAGGCTTAGTAAGTGACTGCACCTCGAATCGGCGTTATCGGCGGCGGACAACTCGCACGCATGATGCAGCCTGTTGCTGTGAACCTTGGTATTCACTTGCGCGTCCTTGCACAGTCACCAACTGATTCAGCTGCCCAAGTCATCCCAGACACTGTTCTCGGTGCACATGATGACCTCGAGGCACTCAAAGCGTTTGCTGCTGAGTGTGACATTGTCACGTTTGACCACGAGCATGTCCCGACGGAACACCTTGCTGAACTTCAAGCCATGGGCGTTCACGTTCGTCCAGGACCACATGCACTTCAGTATGCGCAAGACAAACTCGAAATGCGCAAGAAACTTGTTGAGGCCGGAATCCCATGTCCGGAATGGGCACAGTTGGTCACTCAAGATGATCTCGATGCATTTACGAGCACAGTTGGTTACCCGTTTGTTCTGAAAACTGCACGTGGTGGCTATGACGGTAAAGGTGTATGGGTTGTTGATACCCGCGAAGAAGCCTTACGCGTCATGGATCAAATTGTTTCGAGCAACACGCGCATCTTGGCCGAAGAGCTTGTCCCGTTCACTCGCGAACTTGCCGCTCAAGTCGCGCGAAGTCCTCAAGGTCAATGCGTGGCCTATCCAGTTGTGCAATCAGTCCAGACCAACGGCATCTGTCACGAAGTCATCTCTCCGGCACCAGATCTACCTGATGAACGAGCAACTGCTGCCCAAGAAATTGCCCTAAAGATTGCTTCTGCGCTTGATGTAACCGGAATGCTCGCCGTTGAACTTTTTGACACTGGGGATCGAATTGTGGTCAATGAACTTGCGATGCGTCCTCATAATTCTGGCCACTGGTCGATGGATGGCGCCATTACCAGTCAGTTCGAAAATCATTTGCGTGCTATCGCAGACTGGCCGCTTGGTTCACCGGCAGCAAAGGCACCGCTGGCCATCATGGTGAACTTGCTTGGTGGTGATCTCGGTGATCTTCATTCAGCATTCCGTCACGTTATGGCACGCGATCCTCAAATCAAGGTGCACTTGTATGGCAAGGACGTTCGTCCAGGTCGCAAGATTGGTCACGTGAATTTGATTGGCACGAACATTGATGACCTCAAGGAACGTGCGTGGCATGCGGCTAACTACCTCACAGGAGTAATCGATGAGTGAGACAACACAAGTTGGAATCATTATGGGCAGTGACTCAGACTGGGACACCATGTCTGCTGCTGGCGAGGCATTAGCAGAATTTGGAATCACCTACGAAGCTAAGGTCGTCTCGGCGCACCGCATGCCCGAAGACATGGTTACCTATGCCAAGAGTGCTGCAGAAAATGGCATGCAAGTCATCATCGCGGGAGCCGGTGGCGCTGCTCATCTGCCAGGCATGGTGGCATCGTTGACGACCTTGCCGGTGATCGGCGTGCCGGTTCCTCTGAAGCACCTCGAAGGGCTTGATTCTCTCTTGTCGATCGTTCAAATGCCTGCTGGCGTTCCTGTGGCTACGGTTGGCATCGGCAATTCGCGTAACGCCGGTTTGCTAGCTGCGCGCATTATTGCGGCGTCTAGCAAGGATGAAGAGTTGCGTGCAAAGCTTGAGCAGTTCAACGTGGATTTACGCCAAGTAGCAATCGATAAGGGCGACGCACTCATCGAGCGAATTAAGAACCTGGTTTCCCCAAGTAACTAATTGACCAGCCAGCATTGGTCCATCGATCACGATCGAGAACATTTCGACCATCGATGATGATTGCGCTTCGTGTCAGTTGCGCGGCAGCCACTGGATCGATTTCGCGGTAGACCGCCCATTCAGTCAGGTGCAGCACCACATCGGCACCGGCAAGAGCCTCATCGATTGAATCGCACAGCGCAAGATTCGTGTTGCGTTCGCGGAGAACGCGGATTGCTTCGGGATCATGGACCTGCACCCGAGCACCATTGTCAGCGAGCATTTCTGCCACATGCAATGCTGGCGAATCACGAATATCGTCGCTATCAGGCTTGAAGGCGGCGCCAAGTATTGCAACGACCTTATGTTCCAGGGAACCATCTAAGGCTTCGAGTGTGCGCTGGACAACAGTGTGCTTGCGACTCTTGTTAATTTCGTCGACTGCAG
>CANFIL010000148.1 GCA_947447095.1 Actinomycetota bacterium
CAATGAATACCGATACGTGCACCGGTTCGCTCTTTCACATCAGTCACGATCTTGGTGATACCACTAGGCAACATTCCGCCATTGGTGTCACACAGCACAGCAACATCCGCACCAGCATCAACCGCAGCCTTAACCGCAGCAACACCGTAGTCCGGATCGTGTTTGTAACCGTCGAAGAAGTGTTCAAAGTCAACGAAAACTCGACGACCAAGTGCAACAAGCAACGACACCGTGTCAGAAATCATCGACAGGTTTTCTTCTTTGGTTGTCTTCAATGCTTGCTCAACGTGCCACACGTCACTCTTGGCAACAAGTGTGATGACGGGAGCCTGTGAATCAATCAGTGCACGAACCTGAGGGTCATCCTCGGCTGAAATTCCAGCTTTGCGCGTGGCCCCGAATGCAACGAGCTTGGCGTTCTTGAGTTGAACTTCACCAGCAGCCATGCGCGCAAAGAACTCGGTGTCCTTTGGCAATGCGCCTGGCCAGCCACCTTCGATGAAGCCCACGCCGAAATCGTCAAGGATCGCTGCAACAGCGAGCTTGTCTTCGACCGAGTATGTGATGCCTTCACGCTGTGCACCATCACGAAGTGTGGTGTCGTAAACGTGAAATGCGTCAGTGACGCCTGTGTTTGTCATTAAACGATCCGATGCATCCAGTTATGGGCGTCAGCTGCGCGGCCAGTTTGAATGTCCACGAGAGCCTTGCGAAGTTTCATTGTCACTTCGCCAGGTTCGCCATCACCGATGGTCCACGAACCGCTGTTCTTACTATCGACGCGACCTACTGGCGTAATAACGGCAGCAGTTCCGCATGCAAACACTTCGCTGATCTCGCCTGATGCGCAACCCTCACGCCATTGGTCAATTGTCAAAGTGCCTTCAGAAGCCTCGAGCCCAAGATCGCCTGCAAGAGTCAACAACGAATCGCGTGTGACACCTGGCAGCAACGTGCCGGTTAGACGCGGAGTCACAAGACGCGCATTGTCACCGGTTCCATAGACGAAGAACATATTCATGCCGCCCATTTCCTCGATGTACTTACGTTCGATGGCGTCGATCCACACAACCTGGTCGCAACCGTTCTGTGCAGCTTCGGTTTGAGCAAGCAAACTTCCTGCGTAGTTACCAGCACACTTTGCTTCACCCGTACCGCCCGGGGCAGCGCGCACGAAGTCATCCGAAATCCACACCGATACTGGCTTCACACCTTGTGGGAAGTAAGCACCCACCGGTGAGGCAAGAAGAACGTAGTTCACTTCACTTGATGGCTTGACACCCAGTGCTGCTTCGGCGCCGTATTCAAATGGGCGAAGGTACAGCGACTTTTCAGGATCATCCGATACCCATGCTTGATCTTGACGAACAAGAGCATCGATGGAACCAATAAACAAATCTGTCGGTACCGGCGGCAATGCCATGCGGTATGCCGAACGCTGGAAACGAAGCGCGTTGGCTTCTGGTCGGAATGTGTAGATGCCGCCATCTTCGAATCGATATGCCTTCAGGCCTTCGAAAATCGACTGACCGTAGTGCAGCGTATTCATTGCGAAACCGCCTGCAGAACTATCGCTTGCGACGATTTCGGTCTTGTGCCAACCGTCAGTTGCGTTCCACGATGCGCGCGCCACGTTGTCCGTGAAGTACTTACCAAACCCAGGAGCAGCAAGAATTTCTGCGCGAGCAGCATCCGATGCACCATGGTCACTTGCGTTCACCACATAGGCAGCCGTGTTGCTGACGCGCTCGACAGCCGGGTAAAGCGGCTGACCTGAATTAACAACTTCAGCAGCAGTGACATCAAGGCCTGGATGAATGAACTGACTCATGGCTTTACGCTACCCGTTTCTTACTAGTGACTTCTGAGGTTTAGCCCGCAACGAGCGCTGCAAGAGCGTCGCCGATTTGGCTTGTTGATCGTGTTCCTGTGCGACCTGCAAGATCGGTGGCAACAGCCTGTTCAACCTTCTTGGCTGCTTCAGCTTCACCGATGTGGTCAAGCAGCATCGCAACACTGAGAACTGTTGCAGTTGGATCTGCCTTGCCCTGGCCAGCGATGTCTGGAGCGCTTCCGTGAACTGGTTCGAACATACTTGGGTTCTTACGGCTTGGATCGATGTTGCCCGATGCGGCAAGACCGATACCGCCCGCAATCGCTGCACCGATGTCCGTCAAAATGTCGCCGAACAAGTTGTCAGTGACAACGACGTCGAAACGCTCTGGCTGCGTCAAGAAAAACATGCTGGCTGCGTCAACGTGGCAGTAATCAGTCTCGATGTTCGGGTATTCCGAAGCCACGTCCAGAAATGCGCGATTCCACATATCGCCTGCGTAAACCAAAACGTTGGTCTTATGAACCAAAGTGACCTTGCCACGACGACGTGATGCACGTTCGAATGCATCGCGAATAATGCGCTCGGCACCGAATCGGGTGTTGAGGCTCACTTCAGTTGCAACTTCGTGCTCGGTGTTCTTGCGCAAGTAACCGCCAGCGCCTACATATGGGCCTTCGGTTCCTTCACGGCACACAACGAAGTCGATGTCCTTGGAGGTCTTGCCAGCAAGTGGTGATTCAACACCTTCGAACAGCTTGACTGGGCGAAGGTTGACGTGATGATCAAGTTCAAAACGCAATGGCAATAGAACGCCTCGCTCGAGGATGCCCGGCTTGACCGAAGGGTCACCGATGGCACCCAGCAAAATAACGTCTTGCTGCTTCAATTCGGCCACAACACTGTCTGGCAAGGTTTCGCCAGTTGCGTTGTAACGACGAGCGCCGAGATCGTATTCGGTCGTTGAAAAGGTCAGGCCAGCACTTGGGGCTACTGCCGAAAGTACTTTCAGGCCTTCAGTCACAACTTCTGTGCCGATGCCGTCGCCGGGAATTACTGCCAATTTGATGTCACGTGCCATGCGCACAAGGCTAGCGCGCCTGTCTCAACTAGTGAAAACCGATCTTGCGATGTGGAATATCGGGACTTTTGCTAATTCCTAGGCGCTGATAAGGTGAAAGCAATGTACGCGAGCCTGCTCCTTCGCAGCCGCAACGAGGCCTAGTCAAACCGGCCCTCTCGTTGCGGTGAATCTCTGCTTGCCGGATGCGCTCAAAATGCTCCACCCCCACATTGCTCGTACATCACTTAAGGATTCCTGAAGTCTCATGACTAACTCATACGAAGAACGCAACAGTCAAAAGCCATCTCCAATGGCATTCCA
>CANFIL010000149.1 GCA_947447095.1 Actinomycetota bacterium
AGATGTGTCCGACGTAGCGCGCAACTGCACGTACTGCTGCCATTGAGTTTGCGTAGTCCATTCGGGTGGGTCCGAGCACACCGAGTTGAGCAATTGCTTGATCACCAACACCGTAGCCGGCGCTGACCATGGAAGCTCCACGCAATTCTTCAACTGGATTTTCCGCGCCGATTCGAACCGTCAGTGCATCCGTGGTTGAAGCCTCACCGAAGAGTCGTAGTAACACGACGTGTTCTTCAAGTGCTTCCAGTACTGGGCCGGCTGTCACCGAAAAATCTTCGCCCACTCGAGCAAGATTGGCGGTACCACCGACGACAACACGTTCTTCACTTTGAGTGACAACTGATTCCATCAACGTTGCCACGACGGCAGTTACAGCTGGACGAACTTGTGCAGAAAATTCATCGCCAAGTCCATCAAGCCGAGTTGGAACATCAGCTAACAGCTGGCCATCCAGTTGTTCATTCAGACGAGTTCGCAACTTAGCAAGATTCTCATCATCAATTTCAATTCCAGTTTCGACAGTGCGCTGTTCAATACGGCCGGTGTCGGCAATAAGAATCACAAGGAGACGCGTTGGCGCAACCGTGACCAATTCAATGTGGCGCACACTGCTCCGACCCAGCGATGGGTACTGCACAAGAGCAACTTGCTTCGTCAACTGTGACAGCAGGCGCACAGTTCGAGACATGACGTCGTCGAGATCGACAGCATTGTCGAGAAATGTGTGAATTGCGCGCTTTTCAGCCGGCGACAAAGGCTTGACTGCGCTGATCTTGTCAACGAACAGGCGATAACCCTTGTCAGTTGGAATTCGGCCGGCACTCGTATGTGGAGCGCTAATCAATCCATCTTCTTCAAGAGCGGCCATGTCATTGCGAATGGTTGCAGATGAAACGCCAAGGCCATGGCGATCGGCTAAAGCTTTGGAACCCACTGGTTCTTTGGTGTGCACATAGTCATCGACGATGGCACGAAGTACCGCTAATTTACGGTCGTCCACACTCGCCTCCTAGCACTCACAGGTCTCGAGTGCCAGTCTAAAGCAGGTTAGTCCCAGAGGCGCGCGACTAAGCCATCAGCGAGTAATCGCCCGCTATCCGTCAAAACCACACGATCCTCGTGCTGTTCCAATAGCCCCTCGACAACAGCCTCAACGGCCTTACTCCAGCCTGCCTCCGACAAGTAGTCCAATGGCAATCCTTCGCGTAACCGAAGGCGCAACATGATGTGTTCCCTGCGCTGCTCATCCAACGTCAGAACTTCACTATTGGCCCACGGCGATTCCGATGAATCGATCGCAGCTGCCCACGTAGCAGGGTGCTTCACATTCCACATTCGAGTTCCCTCGAAATGCGCATGTGCACCTGGCCCAATCCCAAGCCAATCGTGATTCCGCCAGTAACCAATGTTGTGCTGACATTCGCCACCAGGCTTTGCCCAGTTACTGACTTCGTACCAGGTGAACCCGTGTGCGCTTAGTGTCTGATCAATGATCGGATAACGATGCGCCGCAATGTCATCACTGGCAGGTGCAATTTCGCCGCGATCAACCTTCGCAGCCATTCGCGTACCAGGCTCAACAATTAGCGAGTACGCACTGACATGGTCGATGTCAGCTTTGACAACTTCCGCCAACGTTTGAACTAGGTCCTCGTCAGATTCAGCTTGGCTACCGTATATCAAATCCACACTGACGTGTTCGAAACCCGCTTCGCGTGCCCATGCCACAGCATCCCACGTCCGACCGGAGGTGTGCGTGCGTTCGAGTAACTGCAGAACATGCGATGCGCTGCTTTGATGCCCGAACGAAATGCGAGTAAAGCCACCGTCATGAAGTTCTTGGAGATATTCCCGGGTCACTGAATCAGGATTTGCTTCGGTCGTAACTTCGGCATCGTTTGCCAAGCCGTATTCAGAGCGCAGTGCTGCAAGAATCCGAACCAATTCATTGGCCGGCATCAACGTTGGCGTTCCCCCACCAAAGAACACTGTCTCGATTTCGCGACTATCTGGACGTGCGAGATGTCCTTGCTGAATTTGCGAGATCACTCGGTCTGCGTATGTGGCAACAGAGACGGTGGTGCCATCTCGTTGGAGCTCAGCAGCCGTATAGGTATTGAAGTCACAGTAACCGCAGCGCGATGCACAAAATGGAACGTGCACGTATGCACCGAGAGTGCGTGGCATCAGATGTTCGCTAAAGCGCTAACTGCCTTTTCGCGCATGTCTTCTGGCGTATCAACGCATTCTGCAACGCGAGTTAATTGGGCTGATTCACGAGTACCAGTCCACACACGAAGGAGATCAAGGATGGAAACGTGATGACCAGGAACTTCGGCAATCACAATCTCGTCATCCGCGCCAATTTCGCCGCTCATGATGACCCGCAAGTATGCGCCGCAACGACCAGCTTCGGTAAAGCGCTTCACCCATTGGTCTTGACCCATCCAGCGCTGAAATGTGCCGCATGGAATGCGTGCGGTTGAAACCTGCAAAACCGCAGTTCCAATGTGAACCACGGTGCCAATGGCAATCGCATTCCAATCCACACCAACTGTTGTGAGATTCTCACCAAAAGCACCTGGAGCAATTTCGTAGCCAACCTGCTGTGACCACCATGCGTAATCTTCAGAAGCGTAGGCATAAACAGCCTGGTCAGTATGTCCGTGGTGTTTCATGTCTGAGCGCTTATCGCCAGCAACCCCGTCGGTGGTGATGACGCGTCGATCGCTCACAGAACGCTTATCGATGGCAGTAATGCCCACCGAGCCACCCTCATCTGGAATTTCAGCATGAACAACATTGAGCGAGATAACCGACGCCATGACTACTTGCCTTTCGCCTTTGCCGCGGCATTGTCGTCCGTTGACAGCGCCGCAATGAATGCCTCTTGGGGTACTTCCACACGACCGACCATCTTCATGCGCTTCTTACCTTCCTTCTGCTTTTCCAGAAGTTTGCGCTTACGAGAGATGTCACCGCCGTAACACTTAGCCAGCACGTCTTTGCGCATCGCACGAATTGTTTCGCGCGCAATGATTCGAGCGCCGATCGCCGCCTGAATAGGAACTTCGAACTGTTGACGTGGAATAAGTTCCTTGAGCTTGGCTGCCATCATCACGCCATACGAATAGGCCT
>CANFIL010000150.1 GCA_947447095.1 Actinomycetota bacterium
CATCTTCGGCCGGCACCAGTCGTGGAGCACCTTCAACGATCGTGACGTCTACTCCGAACGACTTCCATACCGAAGCGAATTCGACGCCAATTACGCCGCCGCCAAGGATGATTGCACTCGATGGAACATAATCCAACGTGAGCGCTTGGTCGCTCGTCATGATGCGTCGATCGATGTCAAGACCTGGGAGTGATCGCGCGTATGAACCAGTCGCAAGTACGATGTTTTTGCCCTCGTAACGTTCGCCATTTACTTCGATGGCATTAGGTGCAACGAGTTTTCCAGAACCCTCAACGTATGTGATGGCACGGCTCTTCACGAGACCTTGCAGGCCCTTGTACAAGCGACCAATTACGCCGTCCTTGTATTCGTTGACCTTTGGCATGTCAATGCCGTTGAAAGTGCTGTGTACGCCAAAGGCTTCGCCTTCGCGTGCGGTGTCAGCAACTTCGGCTGCATGAAGCAGTGCCTTGGTTGGGATACAGCCACGATGCAAGCATGTGCCTCCGAGTTTGTCCTGCTCGATTAAGACAACGGACAATCCAAGCTGGGAAGCGCGAAGGGCACAGGCGTAGCCACCGCTACCGCCACCAAGGATTACAACGTCATGCATGGATCCTCCAAGTGAAGAAAAAACTGCGTAACTTTCACGCTGTTTCTATTGTTCCACTTGGTGGTACTCAGGTGTAAATCGGGTTAGACGTTTACGTCCCCGGCCGCCACATCTTCTATGAATGTCAGCATTGTTCGCACGCCAAAACCAACTCCACCCTTGTGGGTGTAGCCGTAGGGAGCAAGTTCGTGGAATGCCGGGCCTGCGATGTCCAAGTGCGCCCAAGGAGTGTTTTCTGGAACAAATTCCTTAAGGAACCAGGCGGCGGAAAGTGTTCCACCTTCGCGAATTCCAATGTTTGCGATGTCCGCATGAACTGAATCAAGTGGTGCGCGAAGCTCCTCAGGCATAGGTAATGGCCAGAAGTGTTCACCTGCGCGATCAGCGGCGGACTTGATTGCCTCGCGTACAACATCGTCGCCCATCACGCCGGCTGTGCGATGACCAAGTGCTACAACACATGCGCCAGTAAGCGTTGAAATATCGATGATCACATCTGGATTATCTTCGCCAGCACGCACGAGTACATCACACATGACCAAACGGCCCTCAGCATCTGTATTAAGAACCTCAACGGTGCGACCGCCATATGTCGAAACAATGTCGCCAGGTCGTTGGGCATTTCCACCAGGCATGTTTTCAGCGCAAGCGGCATAGCCGGTGACAGCGATAGGAAGTTCGAGGTCGGCAATGGCTCGCATCGTTGCGATAACTGCGGCGGCGCCTGACATGTCACCCTTCATGGCGTGCATACCTGCTGGTGGCTTCAGCGAAATGCCACCCGTATCAAATGTGATTCCTTTGCCAATGAGCACAACATGCTTCTTGGCATCATCTGGGGTGTATTCCATGCGCAGGAGGCGAGGTGGACGGGACGATCCCTGACCAACGCCGGTGATGCCGCCGTAACCCTGCGCCTTGAGTTCCTTTTCATCAAGCACTGTGATTTTGACTGATGAGTCTTCTAGCAAAACCTTTCCACGAGTAACCAACTCTTCGGGTGGCATTTGCAGTGGGGAAGTATTGATGACATCGCGAGCAAAGTAAATGTTGTCGGCAAGAATCCGCGCGCGTTCAAGTGCAACTTTGTAATCCGCTAATTTCGCGTCTTTGGTAAGCAACGTGATGGCCGTTGTAGGTGTCTTGAGCTTGCTCAAAGTTGAGTGTCGGTGGTCGCGGAAGCTGTAGGCGCCCAATGCTGCACCTTCTAGAACGGCGCCTGCGGCAGGTGCGCATTTTGCAGGCACAGCGAACACGATGCGCTTTGTTCCAGCAAGTGCACGTGCGGCATTTCCGGCGGCGCTACGAAGAAGCTCGGTATCGATTCCATCCTTGATGCTTCCCAAGCCGATAGCGACAATGACTGGTGCCTTCGTTAAGCCATTACTTGGAATCCGAATGGTCTCGTCTTTTGTGCCCTTTGCGCCAAGCGCAACTAGGGCAGCATGAATCTTGGTGCTCGCACTCTTCGTTAGGCCGTCGCTCACGATAGAAAACTTGTTATCGGTGCTTGTTGCAATGACTACTGCATCAGCTACGACAGTGGCTACATCGCCCACTTTTAAAGACAGCGTTGGTACGTTGACGGATGTGCTGAGAGTCATAGTGGTGCTCCTTGGGATTGACCTGATGCCACCAATCTAATGGCAGTAATGTGTGGCGTATGCCTGAAGTTCCATTACATGAAACACACGTTGCACTCGGCGCCAAGATGGGCCCATTTGGTGGTTGGGATATGCCCATCGAATACACCGCTGGAACAGTTGCTGAACATACGGCAGTGCGTACTGCTGTAGGCATCTTCGACGTTTCTCATATGGGAAAGCTCCGTATCACTGGCGATGACGCCTATGGGTTTGTGAACTCTGTCCTTGCCAATGATCTAGATCGCATTCAACCTGGCCAAGCTCAGTACTCGATGCTATGCAATGAGGCTGGCGGAATTATTGACGACTTGATTGTTTATCTTGTTGGTCGAAACGAAGTTCGCATCATTCCCAACGCCTCGAATGCATCGACGGTAGCCGATGTCCTCAAGGCTGCAGCTCCTGCAGGTATCACTGTGGAGAATCGGCATCTTGAGCAGGGCATCATCGCCGTTCAAGGGCCAAAGTCTGCAGAAGTTTTGAAGGCACTTGGATTGCCGACAGAACATGGCTACATGGCATTCGAGGATGCTACCTGGAATGGTCACGAACTCACTGTGTGTCGTACTGGTTATACAGGCGAGCACGGCTACGAAATCGTGATTGGCAACGAAGGAATTGTTGGATTGTGGAACGCAATCCTGGAAGTTGGTCAGCCATTCGGCGTGCTTCCATGTGGCCTTGGTTCACGAGACACATTGCGCACCGAAATGGGTTACCCGCTTCATGGCCAAGATATTTCGCCTGAGATTTCACCGGTGCAGGCGCGAACCGGCTGGGCAGTTGGCTGGAAGAAACCAGAATTTGCAGGACGCGCGGCACTCGTAGCCGAAAAGGAAGCCGGCGCAGCAC
>CANFIL010000151.1 GCA_947447095.1 Actinomycetota bacterium
CGATATGGGCAAGCGAACATTGCAGTACACAACGCTGTCGCTCGTGACTGGGTTTGGGTTGCTGACCGCTGACACCGCGGAGTGGAAGCCACGTCGTCGCGCGATGCAGCCTGCGTTCCATCACCAGCTTGTTGCATTGACGCAAAGTCGTGTTGATGAAGCGCTCGTTGCATTGAACGACGAATGGCGTGAACTGACGGCCGATGGCCCAGCAATTGTCGACATTGACCAGGCAATGATGGAACTCGCGCTCAAGATCACCGGTGCTGCATTGTTCGGAATCAATCTTGAAGATGATGCGCGAGAAATTACCGAAGCGACGTTGATTGCATTGCATGGCGTGATCGCGCGCGCTCAAAACCCGTTGCCGTTCCCATTGGCAGTTCCAACGCCAGGTAACGTCCGCATGAATGGGGCAGTCAAGCGTTTGGATCGTGCGGTGGAAAAGATCTTGGATATGCGCGCGAAGAACATGTTGCCCGACGGTGCGCCGATTCGCGACATGCTCGATGTGCTGTTGGATCTGGATGAACCGCTGACCGCACAACAACTCCGCGACGAAATTGTCACGTTCATCGTGGCAGGTCACGAGACAGTGGCGAGCGCACTGACATGGGCCTGGCAGTTGCTCGGGGAGCAACCTGAACTTCGCGATCGAGTTGGCGCGGATGCAGAGTTCGCACATCGTGCTTTCGACGAGACGTTGCGTTTGTATCCACCGGCATGGGTTATTACCCGTCGTGTATTGAACGATGTTGAGATCGATGGCTGCGTGATTCCTGCCGGTGCGATGGTGATTGTCAGCCCGTGGCTTGTGCATCGTCATCCCGAGGCATGGTCACAACCGTTGGACTTTATGCCTGATCGTTTTGAAGCCGGCATTCCGCAATTGGGTTACATCCCGTTCGGCGCGGGTCCACGTTTGTGTATTGGTCGCGAGATGGCTCGCATGGAAGGCCCATCGATCTTGCATAACTTGTCGAGCAACTGGATTATCGAGCCGGTTGCCGATGGCGACGTCGCGATTGATGCGTCTGTAACGCTGCGCCCAAAGTATGGTTTGCCGATGCGCGTCAGTGCGCGTGCAACGAGCGACTAGCTGTTGGCGATGATGCTGACGACAGCATCATGAAGCAAGCCATTGGTCGTCAAAGATGATCCTGATTCCATCACGTCGCTGCCATCCAAGCCCGTTACGGTACCGCCAGCTTCGCGAACGACAGTGATCAGTGCGGCCTGATCCCAAGGGCTCAGTTCTGGTTCAGCAGCGATGTCGACAACGCCTTCGGCCACCATCATGTGGGACCAGAAGTCGCCGTAGGCACGAACGCGCTCAACACTGTTTTGTAGGGCAGCCAGGCTGTTGGCGCCGAATGCATCCCACCCAATGTGGTCTGAGAACGAAAATGAGGCGTCTGCGAGGTTGCTGATACCGGAGACGCGGATTGGTCGCACGCTGCCGTCTATGTCCTGTGTGAAGGCTCCTTGGCCCGCTGCGGCCCACCACTTACGGCCCAATGCGGGAGCCGAGACAACGCCGAGGATTGGCTCGCCGTTTTCCATCAACGCAATCAGCGTTGCCCACACCGGCACGCCGCGCAGGTAATTGCGCGTGCCATCGATGGGGTCCAAGATCCACTGGCGGGCAGCCTCGGGATTGAGGTCATCAAACTCTTCGCCCAAAATGCCGTCAGCAGGAAAGCGTGCGGTGATCATTTCGCGCAAAGAAAGTTCCGCAGCACGATCCGCTTCGGTGACTGGGGTGCGATCTGGCTTGGTTTCAATGTGCAGATCCAGTGCGCGGTAACGCGACATGGTCAACGTGTCGATGGTCTTTGCCATCTCGAGTGCAAAATCAAGTTCCAAGCTCATGGTTCAACGCTACGCCACACGCGTGACGAACTCGGGAACGGCTCGTGACTAGGACGATGGAGTTTGTAGCGCAACGAGCAATCGACGAAGTGAATCCAAGCGGCTGGCGCCGGCATCGCCACCGTGACCTTCGGCCACCCATGCATCCAGCGCACAATCTGGAGGAGCTTCGCCCGAGGCGCTGACGTGTGTGCACGCGCGAGGACATTCGGCTGCGCCATCTTCGAGTTCAGGAAACGATCCGATGATGTCGTCAGGGTTCACGTGCGCCAAACCAAATGAGCGAATGCCAGGAGTGTCGATGACCCAACCTGAATCATTCGGCAACGGCAATGCGACCGCCGAAGTCGAAGTGTGCTTGCCACGGCCGGTCACATCGTTCACATCGCCGGTTGCGCGCAACGCATCGGGAACGAGCGCATTGACCAAAGTGGACTTGCCAACACCTGAGTGGCCGATGAAAACAGTGTTGTGTTCCGAGATTGCCTCGCGAACAGCCTCGACACCCTCGCCAGTTTTTTGATTCACCAAGATATGCGGCAAATTGATGCTCGCATAATGATCGACGATGACAGCCGGGTCACCGATGTCGACCTTGGTGATGACCAACAGTGGATCAAGTCCTGCCTCGAATGCAGCAACGAGCGCGCGGTCAATCAGGCCGGTGCGTGGTTCAGGATTTGCAGCAGCAACAACGATCGCCATTTGATCGGCGTTGGCCACGATGACGCGTTCGACAGGATCACTGTCATCTGCGGTGCGCATCAAAACAGTTTCGCGATCCAAAATTTCGACCAATCGCGCAAGAGTGTCGACTTGTCCGCTCAGATCGCCAACGAGGCGCACGCGGTCTCCGATAACAACACCTTTACGGCCAAGCTCACGCGCTTTGACTGCAGTGACTGTGGTCTGGTCGTCGTGCAATGCGTTTTCGGGATACACGCATGTGATGCGTCCTCGATCTACGGCAATGACTTGACCAATTTCTGCGCCTGAATAATCCGGGCGATCTTTACTGCGGCGACGTGAATTGAAGCGCGAAGGACGCGCTCCGATGGAATCTTCGTCGTAACGACTCACGTGGTCACCAAATCGGTCCACATGGCCGCGAACTCAGGAAGTGTCTTGGCTGTTGTACCAACGTTTTCAATCTGGACGTCTGCCACACCGAGGCCGATGACTGCGCCGGCCATTGCCATGCGGTGATC
>CANFIL010000152.1 GCA_947447095.1 Actinomycetota bacterium
CCGAAAGGTCGGAAGCCGAATAACTCTCTCCACCAGTAGCCTTTTTGGCACGCGTGGATGCCTCGGTGTTTTTAGCTGCCATAACCCTTTTAGATTACGGACTTTTGTCCGCAAACTGTGGGAAGTGAACAGGTCGCGAGTCGTATGTGCGCATGTGAAATCCGCTTACGCCACTAGTGAACTAGGGCCGTCTCGGCGTGTTTACGGCACACATGTTCGACACAATTGAACAATAGAGTTCAACACGACAAGATCTCGAGTCGTGAAACGTTTAGGACGGTGTCACATGACTACAACCATCAGCCACGCTCCACTTACTGTTGCTGATCGATGCGATCGATGTGCCGCCCAGGCCTACGTGCGAGTTCATCTCGACGGTGGTAAGTCACTTCAATTCTGTGGACACCATTTCCGCGAAAACGAAGATCAGCTCCGCGCAATCGCTGTCGATGTGCAGGACGAAACCACGGCACTCGCAAACGGTTAATACTTACAGCAAAGCCCCCGCTCCACACTCGGAGCGGGGGCTTTGCTGTGTACTTACGGAGTTGCTGAAGGACTTGGTTTCGGTGATGTGAAGGTCACTTTGCCATCCTTAACCGGCACTAGCGAAACCCACGTCTTACCTACTGGTACGGCAATCTGCTTGCCGGTTTCATCAGTCAATGTCATTGGTGAGGCTACGTACTTCTTTTTCCATGTGATCTTCTGGCGCTTTCCATCGGCAATGAGATAACCAGGACCACTATGGGTGATTACTGATCGAGGCACATAGTTTCCTGCCGGATCACGGTAGCCTGCATCGATTGTCTTGACGAAGATGATGACCAAGCTGTTGACACCTAGCTGCTCACCAGCTGGGTTTGTAAATGGTGTTTTACGCTCTGAACGCATCCACAGCGACTTGGTGGCATCCCACTTCCAGGTTGGGTTTTCTCGATAACTGAATTCGATACTGACACCAGTTGTAGGGGTGATTACAGCGGTTGGTGCCGGTGAAGGCGTACCGCTTGGAGAAGCAGCGTTGCTTGGCGTTGGTGAGGCTGCATTGGGATTTAGCCGAACAAAAAAGCCATCTGATGGACTCTGATTGTCGGCGATGGAATCGATGAGTTCGTGGGGCTTGAGAAACACATTGTGAGGTGCCGCGTGCTTTCTGCTGCGGTACATGCCCACGCCACCTTCGGTCACAACACTGATTGTTGAAGGTACTTTTTGTTCAACAAATCGCATCGTTCTTGGCGCTCCACCGGAGAAGACGAAAATGTCGGCAATAGGAGAAGCTAGCGATGCGTCTACGTGACGGATACTGCGGACAGGCCCGATCTCAGCCGGAATGTCTGACTGGAAAACTGTCGCAAAGCGAGTAATGCCGCCTTCAACAAGTTCCTCAAAAACCATGTCTGCATGTTCTATGCCGGTCTGAGGTCGAACCGATGGATCATTTTCAACTTTGACCATCAGGATCGGC
Organism: Actinomycetota bacterium; assembly: GCA_947447095.1. Taxonomy (GTDB): domain Bacteria; phylum Actinomycetota; class Actinomycetes; order S36-B12; family UBA5976; genus UBA5976. The sequence continues at coordinate 1,472 of CANFIL010000152.1, forward strand.
TTGGCATTATCGCCCTCGGCACTGGGTAAACCAGTCAAAGACCACGTCGGAGGAATTGGTTTAGCGGACGCTGATGCAGAGGATGAACCATCCGCACCGTTTGATCCCCCGCCACAGGCTGCAAGAGTTGTTGCGGCAACTAACCCAACGACAATGGACTTTAACTTCACGAATACCACCTAGAGGAAGTGCGAACTTGCTCTTTAACTTTGCCTCACAAAATGCAGAGTCAAATGTTCCGACACGCTTTTAGTCAAGAACTCAGGGATTAATCCAAGTAATCGCGAAGAACCTGCGAGCGTGATGGGTGACGAAGCTTTGACATGGTCTTGGATTCGATCTGGCGAATACGTTCGCGTGTTACGCCGTACACCTTGCCAATTTCATCAAGTGTCTTCGGCTGTCCATCGGTGAGACCAAAACGCATTTTGACCACACCAGATTCACGATCACTAAGAGTGTCAAGTACTGAATCAAGCTGCTCTTGAAGCAATGTGAATGACACTGCGTCTGCAGGAACAATCGCTTCGGAATCTTCGATCAAGTCGCCGAATTCGCTATCGCCGTCTTCACCAAGTGGCGTGTGCAACGAGATTGGTTCACGACCGTACTTTTGAACCTCGACAACCTTCTCAGGTGTCATGTCGAGCTCGCGGGCCAATTCTTCCGGTGTCGGTTCGCGACCAAGGTCCTGAAGCATTTGACGCTGTACTCGAGCAAGTTTGTTGATGACTTCAACCATGTGCACTGGGATACGGATCGTACGAGCCTGGTCAGCCATCGCGCGCGTAATCGCCTGGCGAATCCACCATGTTGCGTATGTCGAGAACTTGTAACCCTTGGTGTAGTCAAACTTCTCGACCGCACGGATGAGACCTAGGTTACCTTCCTGGATCAAGTCCAAGAACAACATGCCACGGCCGGTGTAACGCTTTGCCAGGGAAACTACGAGACGCAGGTTAGCTTCGAGCAAGTGGTTCTTTGCGCGCTGGCCATCCTCAGCGATCCATTCGTAATCGCCTTGACGACGATCCTTGAATGGTCCACGGGTTGCCAGAAGTTCTTCTGCGAACAGGCCAGCTTCGATGCGCTTGGCAAGATCAACTTCTTCTTCAGCATTCAGAAGTGGAACTTTACCGATTTGCTTCAGATAGTCCTTGACAGGATCTGCTGTTGCTCCGGCTGTAATGACCTGCTGAACAGGTTCGTCTGTATCGTCGACGTCAGAGATAACCAGTGCATCTGCATCAGCGATTTCTGCGGCTGCAGTTTCAACATCCGAGAGATCTTCAGCGATGATTGTTTCGGCCTCAGCCTCTACTGCCGCTGCTTCTACTAAATCGACAACATCTTCAACAACAATGACGTCATCAATTTCAATCTCGTCATCAATTTCTAATTCTTCTTCGCCATCAACAACGATCTTTGTGGCCTTGATGGTCTTCTTGGCAGACTTCTCTACTGCAGAGCTCTTTGCATCTTTTGCTGCGGTCTTTTTTGCAGGAGCTGCCTTCTTGGTAGGAGCCTTTACCGCGGTTTTCTTGACAGGTGTCGCCTTCTTAGCAGGAGCCTTCACTGCAGCCTTCTTCACAGGCTTAGCTGCAGG
>CANFIL010000153.1 GCA_947447095.1 Actinomycetota bacterium
CATTCACTGATTGATCGCGACATTGACTGGGCGATTAAGAAGCGACTGATTGAGGCTTACCAGGCGCGCCATGGACTCGAACTTGATTCTGCGCGAATTGCCCAGGTGGACTTGATGTATCACGATGTCACCCGGTCACGCGGACTTTTCAACATGATGGAACGTACGGGAGCCGTCAACCGAATTTCAACTGACATTGAAATCTTTGAAGCCAAGTCTGTCCCACCCCAGACAACTCGCGCCAAATTGCGTGGTGATTTCATTAGGGCGGCTCAGGATGCAGGTAAGGACATATCTGTGGACTGGGTTCACCTCAAGATGAACGATCAAACTCAGCGAACCGTGCTGTGTAAAGACCCATTCGCCAATGTCGACGAGCGCGTCGAAAAGCTCATCGAAGGCATGCACGACGTAGAGTTGGACAATGCGTAAAGTCATTCTTTCCCTGGCCGTAGTTGGACTTCTAGCGGGTTGTGCAACCTCGAATCGTGCTGGTTCAGATTCCGCCTCGCCAACACCTGTGACGTCAGAATCTTCGAGCGTTCCAACGGACAGCGCTTCGGCCGTCCCGTCTAGTTCGCCGTCTCCTTCATCAAGTTCAACAGCAAGTTCTGCAATCGTGGTTGGACCAGCGACAGTGTCCGGCGCACTTGGTAGCGAGCCCAATGTCGTTATTGACACAAATGCTGCACCAGCTGGCTCGCTATTGATCAAGGATGTCGCAGTAGGCAAAGGAAAGACGGTTGCCTCCGGTGCAACAGTGACTGCTCACTACGTCGGATATGGCGCAATGTCAGGTCAGATGTTTGACAGTTCATGGTCACGTGGAGAGCCTGCAACCTTTCCTCTTGATGGCGTTATTTTGGGCTGGCAGCAAGGTTTGCTTGGCATGAAAGAAGGCGGTCGACGCATTTTGGTCATTCCTGCTGATCAAGGTTATGGCGATACGCCACCTGAAGGCAGCGGCATTGCACCAGGTGAAACACTAGTGTTCGTTGTCGATCTCACAGCTGTTCAGTAACTAATCCGCACTATCTAAAGAGGAAACATGGAAGCTCCAGAAATTGAATTTCACGAAGGACCTGCTCCAACGGAGCTTGTCATTGAAGACATCACAGTTGGCGATGGCACAGTTGCTGCCGCTGGCGACAAAGTGACTGTTCACTACCTAGGCGTCGAATTCGACTCGGGCGAACAGTTCGACTCTTCATGGGATCGCGGAGAGTCCATCGAATTTCCGTTGCGCGGACTCATTGCCGGTTGGCAAGAAGGTATCCCGGGAATGGCAGTTGGCGGACGTCGCAAGTTGATCATCCCGCCACACCTTGCGTATGGTCCTGCAGGTGCTGGTCACCGTTTGTCCGGACGCACTTTGATCTTCGTTATTGATCTCATTGCAGTTGGATAAGTAATGACGGCGAACCGCACAGAGCGCTTGATGGACGTTGTATTCGTCTTGCTCAATGCGCGGTCGCCAATCACTCGCGAGCAAATTTTCCAGCGAGTACCTGGCTACGATCAAGACAGCGACGAAGCATTGCAAAAAATGTTCGAACGCGACAAGAAGGCGCTTCGTGACATGGGCGTTCCCATTGAGATGAAGTCTTTTGATGTCGTACACGACGATCAACAGGGTTATTGGCTTGACCGTAAAGCCTTTCTCTTGCCGGACTTGCATCTGACGTCGAGTGAACGCCTGCTTATTACATTGGCTGCCTCGGCATGGGAGGATCAGCAGATTTCCTCAGTAGCCAGAGATGCGGCGCATCGAATGGGTACGAAAGCAAATCGTCCGAGTGATGCGCCTGACATGCGTATCGGTGTCGGCCTGACGACCGTTGCGGATCTTTTTGCGGCAATTAATTCTCATCACGTGGTTCAGTTTCAGTATCACAGCAAGAGTTCTGATGTTGTCAGCGATCGGGTAGTGCAACCTTGGCGTTTGCTCCTAACAAGCGGCGCTTGGTACCTCGTCGGTTTTGATGAGGAACGTGACGCCATGCGTACATTCCGACTCACGCGAATCTTGGGAGCTGTGGTCGATACTGGCCGTGAGGGCGATCGTGATGTACCTGCCGATCTTGATACTCGTGAATTAGTCGAATCATGGGCTGAAATCCCAGGGTCAAAGCAAACTGCAACAATTCGCATTCAGCCTGGAACGTGTGCAAATTTGCGCTTACGTGCCCGCGAAATCGAACTCACTGATGATGGTGACACCTTGGTTGTGGAGTACGGTCACGAACCTCGGTTAGTTCGGGAAATCGCCACGGTCTGCGCTGATGTCATTTCTGTTGAACCGGAATCGCTACGTGATTCTGTAACTCAATTCGTTCGACATGCACTCGAGGTGAACTCGTGAATCACATCGAATTGCTTATGCAGATGTTGCCGTGGCTTGTTGCGCATCCGGGAGTTTCTGCAGAGGTTGTTGCTGAAGAGTTTGGCATCTCGGCAAAAGAGGTCATCAAACTCCTAGATTTGCTGCAATACACAGGTCCTGGTCAGTATGGCGGCGAACTGGTCGAAGTTCACTTCGGTGACGGTCAAGGTATTCACGTCATTGACTCACAGCGATTCGATCGCCCCGTGCGAATGAGCGGCGCTGAAGCATCGGCGTTGCTTGCTGGTTTGAGTTACCTCGAGCAGATGCCCGCACTTGCCGATTCTGCAGAGGTAAGCCAACTGATTGAAAAAATATCTGAAGCCTTGAATCCCGAGATGGCACTCGAAGTCATCACTAATGGTCGTGAAAACGAATGTATAGCGTTGATGATGGCCGCTATCGATGACCAGGTTCAGGTTCACATTTCTTATGCATCGGGAAGTGCTACCCATCCATCAGAAAGAATCATTGAGCCGAAGCGACTCCTCACTCGTGACGACCGTACGTATGTGCGTGCGTGGTGTACTCAAGCTGAAGCGCTTCGAACTTTCCGAATCGACCGAATTGCGCATGCCGAAACATTGCCTCATCCGCAAAGCGTAGAAGTTGCACCAGAG